>JARLHH010000169.1 GCA_031292335.1 Candidatus Limnocylindrales bacterium
AAGGTCCCGCAGCCGCGCGCCATGCGAAGTCTGGCACGCCTGCCGGTGCCCGATCGGGCGGACTTCACGGCCCGCTCGGCCCGAGCGCTGACCCACCGGCCGGCCGGCTGTCGTCGGGACGAGGCGGCGCCGATCAGCTCCAGTGGGCAGGTGCAGGGACCCGGGTGCGGCAGGCGCTGAGCGGGATGACGGGACGTAATGACGCGCGGTGAACGCTGCTTAGGGTTCCATCGTGCTCGTCATCCGGTCGGCGTCTGGAGCCACGCTGTTCGCCTCCGCTACGGCGACCGTCCTGGCCGGTGCGCTCCACGAGGCCGTGCGCGCGAACGCCGATCTGACAACGGCCGATCTGTCGGGAACCCACCTCAGGCTGTCCTGCCTCCTTGGGGCCCGCCTCGCGCGCTCCAACCTGTCCCACGCTGATCTGTCCCACGCTGATCTCCGCATGGCCAACCTGGCGGAGGCGAAGCTGACCAGCGCCACCCTGACGCGCGCCAGGCTGACGAACGCCACCCTGACGAAGGCGAGTGTCTCGAAGGCCGACCTCACCCAGGCCGATCTCTGCTTCGCAAGCCTCCAGGGGTGCGATCTCCGGGGCGCTCGCCTGACGGGGACCGATTGCACAGGTGCCGATCTGGAGGGCGCCAACCTCGCGGAGGCGGACCTCACCGGCGCGCGACTCACCGGCGCGCGCGTCGCGGGCGCGGACCTCGCTGCCGCACGCCTCGTGAAGGCCGACCTCGGCTGGGCCGAGCTTGCGGGCGCCAATCTTGCGGGAGCCACTCTTGTGCAGGCCAACCTCGAGCGGGCTCGCCTGGCAGATGCTGACCTGACGGGCGCGGACCTGACCCGAGCCACGCTTGCGGGAGCAAGCCTGGTCGGGGCTCTGCTCATGGAGGCCCGCCTCGAATCGGGTCGCGTCGTGCAGGCCGACCTGAGCGGGGCCAACCTCGCCGGGGCCGACCTGAGCGGGGCACGGCTCGGGCGGGCGCTGCTCGTCGGGGCGAACCTCTGCCAGGCAAACCTCGCCGGGGTGGATCTCACGGGCGCCGACCTGAGGGGCGCCGATCTGAGGGGCGCCGATCTGAGGGGCGCCGATCTCACCGGGGCCCTCGGTTTGGTCTGAAGCCCAGGGGCGGATCGGAACACGATCGAAGCGACTCGCGGCGGCGCTGCGCGGGCGTTGCTGGCCATCGCGACCCGCCGCCCCCGCGTCGCGCTCCCCGCTCACGACCGTGCCATCAAGTTGGTGCCGAGGGTGAGATTTGAACTCACATGCCCTTGCGGGCAGCCGATTTTAAGTCGGCCGCGTCTGCCGGTTTCGCCACCTCGGCAGCGAGGATGGAATCGTAACGCCCGCCGGCCGGGCGGGCGTCACGTGGATGAATCGTGGAGGCGACGGTGGGATTCGGACCCACGCATAGAGGTTTTGCAGACCTCCCCCTTAACCACTTGGGTACGTCGCCCCTGGAGTCCGGCGGGGGTACCGGCGATGCTGGCTGGCCCTCGAGGATTCGAACCTCGGTTCACGGATCCAAAGTCCGCTGTCCTACCGCTAGACGAAGGGCCAGCGGAACCGGGGCCGCGCACGTGCGGGAGTGATTGGAGCGGAAGACGGGACTCGAACCCGCGACCCTCACCTTGGCAAGGTGATGCTCTACCAACTGAGCCACTTCCGCTCGATGACCGCGCCCGGGGTGATGGTGCCGAGAGGCAGACTTGAACTGCCGACACCGCGATTTTCAGTCGCGTGCTCTACCAGCTGAGCTATCTCGGCCCGCAGGCCCCGCCGGACGTCCCCGCCCGTCGGCGTTCGAGAAGGTACCACGGGGGGCCCTTCGTCGGCAAACTCGATGCAAAGGGGCGCCCGGCCGGGAGCGGCGCGAAGCCGGCCGCCGTCATTGCGCAGTCAGCACCGGAGGGCGGAGTCCTGTGTCAGGGCCCGGCATGTGGCCCGTGCGCCCCATGACCACTGCGACCGCCGGGGCGGCCAGCCTGGCTCCCTCCGTGCACCCCGCGACCGGCCGGACCGACGAACCTCCCTCCTGCACAACCGGCTACGCAGGATCGCACCCGCCAGGCCCGCCGGCGGTCCGTGCGGTCACCCGGTGCACGGGCGGCTCCGTGCCTGGTGACCTCCCCCAAGCCCCGCGGCCGGGGTTGATAGGCGGTTCCGGCCTCAGTCGAGCCCGGCGAGCTCCGCGGTGACGGATGGGTCCAGCGGCTGCTCCCCGCTCAGCGCCCGGAGCCGGTTGATCCGGTCGACGATCGGTGGGTGGGTCGAGAAGAGCCCTTTCGAGCGCTGCTCGAACTTCTTGATCGGGTTGGTGAAGTAGAGATGCTGGGTGGCGCGGTTGGCGACCTCGAGCACCTCGGGGTCCTCCGAGATCGCGGCCAGGGCCCGCTCCAGGCCCTGCGGGTTGCGGGTGAGCTCAACGGATGACGCGTCCGCCATGTACTCGCGCTGGCGGCTCACCGCGAGCTGGACCAGCCGCGCGAAGATCGGGGCCAGGACGGCCAGCACGAGCGCGAGCACGAAGATGATCACCTGGAGGCCGCCGCCGCCCTCCCGGTCGCTCGAGGACCTGCGCCCCCCGAAGCCTCCCCAGAACGTGAAGCGCAGGAAGAAGTCCGCCACGAGGGCAATGGTGCCGACCATCACGCCCACCAGGAGCGAATACCGGATGTCGTAGTTGCGAACGTGCGAGAGCTCGTGGCCGATCACGCCCTGGAGCTCCTCGCGATCCATCTTCTGCAGGAGCCCGGTGGTCACCGCGATCGAGGCGTGTTTCGGATCCCGGCCGGTCGCGAAGGCGTTGGGCGCCGAGTCGTCGATCGTATAGACGGCCGGCATCGGGATTCCGGCCGCCAGGGTCAGCTCGGTGACCACGTTGATCAGCTGGGGCTGGCTCGTCGCGTCGACCCGGCGGGCCTTGGAGACGCCCAGGACCACCTTGTCGCCGGAGTAGTAGCTCGCCACCGACGAGATGATCGCGACGATCCCGAAGATGCCCAGCCAGCCGATCCCGGCCTCGGCTGTGCCAGTCGTGCCGTAGCCGATCGCGAAGCCGAGCAGGGCCAGCACCGCGACGAGGACCAGCATGAGGAGGAACGAGTTGCGCCGGTTCGCCGCGATCTGGCTGTAGAACGTGCCGGCCATCGGAGCTCCTGGCGGCCCGCGCGTCAGCGGAGGCTGACGACGGGTACCTCCTGGGCTTCGGGCTCGGCCGCGAAGAACTCGCGCTTCGTGAAGCCGAACGGGCCCGCCACGAGCACGGCCGGGAAGGTCTGGAGCGATGTATTGAACTCGTTGACGGTCGCGTTGTAGTGCTGGCGGGAGAAGCTGATCTGGTTCTCGGTCGTGGTCAGCTGCTCCTGCAGGCTCAGAACGTTCTCGTTCGCCTTGAGCGTCGGGTAGTTCTCGACGACGGCGAACAGCGAGCGCAGGGCACCGGTGAGCGTGTTCTCGGCCTGCGCCTGCTGGGCGGTGATCTGCCCGGTCGCGCCGGCCGCGACGGCATTGGCGCGAGCATCGGTGACGCGCGTGAGGACGTCCTGCTCGAAGTCCATGTAGCCCTTGACGGCGGCCACCAGGTTCGGCACGAGGTCGTGGCGCCGCTTGAGCTGGACTTCGATCTGGCCGACCGCCTCGTCGACCCGGTTGCGACGGGCGACCAGCCCGTTGTAGATCAGCACGCCGACGACCGCCAGGACGACGACGATGACCAGCAGGATGATGACGGCTTCCATCAGGCCCTCCGCGTTCGATCGGCGCCGATCGGCTGCCGCTCCCGCCAGTGTACGGGAGGGAGCGCAGATCGCTGCGGCCAATCGCACGATGGTGGGCGGTGAGGGGTTCGAACCCCCGACCTCCTCGGTGTAAACGAGGCGCTCTGACCAGCTGAGCTAACCGCCCCACGAGACTCGCCCGCCGCCCGGGACGCGCGAGAGGCGGCTCCGGTCGGAGCCGCCTCGATCAGGTGCGAGAAGGTGGTGCCCAGGCCGGGACTTGAACCCGGATGAGTTGCCTCATACGCCCCTCAAACGTACGCGTATACCAATTCCGCCACCTGGGCCTCGAGTGTGGCGCACTGTTCGCTTCCCGATCGAGTGGTACCGAGGAAGGGATTTGAACCCATACGCCCTTGCGGACACTAGCTCCTGAAGCTAGCGCGTCTACCGATTCCGCCACCTCGGCACGCTGCCGATCGGACGGCGAGGGTCACCGCCCGAAGGACGACCATGCTATCACGTCCCAGAAGCGCCCACTCGGGTCCGAAACCGGGGCCGCCTGTGGCCCCGCGAGCCGGTTCGACACGACGAAGTCGCTGTCCCGGAAGAAGAGCGGCAGGATCGGCTCCAGCTTGCCGAGGAGCGTCTGCAGGCGCGAGTACGCGGCCCGGCGGGCCGTGACGGTACCCGGCGCGCGGGCGGCCGCGAGGGCCGCGTCCAGGGACGGATCCTGGAAGCCCGACACGTTCGATCCCCCGGCCTGAACCTGGGCGCTCGCCAGCAATGGGTACGGGTCGGGATCGAGCCCCACGTTCACGTCCGCGACCGCCGCCACGAAGTCCGCGTCGCGCAGTCGCTGGACCAGGTCGCCGGCCGCGAGCGAGGTGACGGTCGTCTTGATCCCCAGCGACGTCCAGGCCGCGGCGACCCGCGCGGCGACCGCGGCGGTCACCGGGTTGACGGCCGCATCGGCCGCGAGGAGCTCGATGGTGAGGGGCTTCTTCGCCTTCGGCGGAAGCCAGCCGGCGGTGCCCTTGGTCCAGCCCGCGGCCCGCAGGCCGGCCGCGGCCGCCTTGCGATCGAAGGCCACGGCAGGCGCGGCTTTCGCGTCGTAGGCCCACGAGGATGGCGGGATCGGCGTCTCTGCCTCCTGGCCCGAACCGGCCAGCAGGTCGGTGATCAGGCGCCCCCGGTCGACCGCCGCCAGGAGCGCCGTCCGAACCCGCGCGTCGCTGAATGGCCCAACCCCGGGCCGGAGGTTCAGGTAGATGCCGGTGAGCGTCGTGCCGGGATAGGCGATGAGGCGCGTCGCGGGCGTCGCCGCGAGGGCGGCGGCCTCTGTCGGGGAGAGGCCGGACACCGCGTCCACGTCGCCGGCCCGGTAGGCCGCGATCGCCTCGTCGGGCCCGGGGTAGAACCGCAGCTCCAACCCCGCCAGGAGCGGCTGGCCGGATGCCACGGTGCCGGCGCCGAGTGTCGCGAGCGGCCCGGATCCGGCGTTCAGCGGCCCGAGAACCGGCACCAGCTCGGCCGCCTGGGCGGTGAGGTCGGTCAACGCGAAGGGCCCGTCGCCGATCGGCCGCGTCGAGAAGGGCGCATCGGCAAGGTCCGCGACGGAGACACCGGCGAGCAGGTGGGCGGGCAACAGCGGTTGCGTGGCGGCCTGGAGGAAGCCACCCAACGGCACGGCAAGATCGAACTGGACGGTTGTCGCGTCGATGGCGGTCGCCGTCACGCCCTGCCAGCCCGCGGCCAGCGGGCCCGTGTAGGCCGGGTCCTGGAGCACGTGGACCGTGTAGACCACGTCCTCGCTCGTCACGGGGACGCCGTCCTGCCACCGGGCATCGGGGCGAAGCCGGAACGTCCAGCGGGCACCCTTCGGGTCCACCGTCCAGCTCTGGGCCAGGTCCGCCACCGGCCGGCCGTCCGCGCCCGGGCGGACGAGCCCGCGGAACAGGAGGGCCACGAGGTCCCGGTCGGCCTGCGTGCGCGCCGTCACCGGGTTGACCGAGCTGGGAAGCCCGATCACGGCCTCGCGGTGGATGGCCAGGGGCGCCGGAGTTGGCGTCGGCTGCGACACGACCGGCGGGCTGAACCCCGGCGCGGCGATGGCGATGCCGAGCACGCCGAGGACGAGGACGAGGACGAGGACGAACGCGCCGTCGCGGCGGCTCACGCGGCAGCCGCCGGAGCGCCCGGCCTAGGCGCCGGCGACCGGTGCGAAGGCGTAGCTCGCCAGGGAGAAGACGGCGAACAGGATGCCGAGGACGATCGTGAACTGCCACAATCGTCGCTCGACGCCGCGCCGGCTTCGGTAGACCGCCGAGTCACCACCGAAGGCCGACGACAGCCCGGTGCCGCGCGCCTGCAGCAGCACGGATGCGATGAGCCCGACGCTGACGATGATCTGGCCGACGGCCAGGTACGTGTTCACTCTTGGGGAATCCTCCATCGGATGGGCCGCGGGCGATCGTAGCACAGGCACCGCGATCGCCCACCCGCCCGCCGGGCCGGCCGCCCTGGTCAGCCCGCCGGCTTGGCGGCTCCCTGGGCGGCCACCGCGGCCATCGCAGCCTCGACTCGCGCGGCATCGCCCAGGTAGTGCGAGCTCCGGGGGCGAAGCGCGTCGTCCAGGTCGTAGACGAGCGGCACGCCGGTCGGGATGTTCAATCCCACGATCTCGTCATCCGAGATGTCGTCCAGGTACTTCACCAGGGCCCGGAGGCTGTTGCCGTGGGCCGCGACAAGCACGCGCTTGCCCGCCCGCAGGTCCGGCGCGATCGCGGACTCCCAGTACGGGAGGAACCGCGCTACCGTGTCCTTGAGCGACTCGGCCCGGGGCACGTCGGCGTCCGCGAGGTCGGCATAGCGTGGGTCGTGGCCGGGGAATCGCTCGTCATCCTCCGTCAGCGCCGGCGGGGGCACGTCGTAGCTCCGGCGCCACAGCTTCACCTGCGCCTCGCCGAACTTGACCGCCATCTCGGCCTTGTTGAGGCCCTGCAGCGCCCCGTAGTGCCGCTCGTTGAGGCGCCAACTGTTCCGCACCGGGCACCACATCTGGTCGAGCTCATCAAGGGCAATCCAGAGCGTGCGGATGGCCCGCTTGAGCACGGACGTATGGGCGATGTCGAAGCGGAACGACTCCGCCAGCAGGAGCCGTCCGGCCTCGTGAGCCTCCTGGAGTCCGGTCTCCGACAGGTCCACGTCGGTCCATCCGGTGAACCGGTTCTCCTTGTTCCAGGTGCTCTCGCCATGGCGAAGCAGCACGAGCGTCGGCATCGGTCAGCTCCTCTTCGCGGAGTTCAGGATGCGGCGCGGCGCGCCGCGGCGGTCAGCGCCGCGCGCGCAACCATGCCGGCCATCTCGTCGGGCTTGAGCGAGGCGCCCCCGACCAGCGCGCCGTCGATCCCGGGCTCCGCCAGGAACTCGCCGATGTTCGCGCTCGTGCAGGACCCGCCATAGAGGACCGGGACCGCATCCGCGCGCAGGCCCCAGCCGCTCGAGCGGAGCGTCGCCCGGATCGCGTCCGCCATCGCGGAGGCGTCCGCTCCCGACGCCGTGCGGCCGGTGCCGATGGCCCAGACCGGCTCGTAGGCGATCACGAACCCGGCCCCGAGCAGCGTGTCCGGGTCCTGTCCGGCGAGCGCGCCGGCGAGCTGGCCGGCGACGACGTCCGGCGCGTGGCCGGCCTCGCGGTCGGCGAGCTGCTCGCCGACGCACAGGATGGGCCGGAGCCCGGCCTCGACCGCGCGTCCGAGCTTGCGGCCGATGAGGGCGTCGGACTCCGCCGCGTCGCGACGGCGCTCGGAGTGGCCCAGGATCACCCAGGTCGCCAACCCGGCGAGCATCGGCGCGCTCACCTCGCCGGTGAACGCGCCGGCGAGCTCGTGGTGGATGTTCTGGGCGCCGACCGCGATCCCCTCCCCCACGACCGCGTCGCGCACCGCTGCAAGGCACACGTAGGGGGGACAGATGACCCGGACGACACCGGGTTCCGCGGTTCGCGCCGCGATGGTGCGGGCCAGCTCACCGGCGTCCGCAGGGGTGGTGTTCATCTTCCAGTTGGCTGCCACGATCACGTCTCGCATGACGCCATCATGCCACCGCCCGGCCGGCCGGCGACGGGGCCGGCCGTCGCGCGTCGGCGTGCCATTCGGCCCCGCCCGGCGGATCCGGCAGACCGCCCGCCGGATGGAGTGCCAGCGCCTCGATCCTGGCCAGCGCTCGCTGGACGCGGCCGCGGGGCATCGCCAGCTCGGTCGCGAGCTCGAAGAGCGAGGCTTCCGGAGTCCGGCGGCGGAGCGCCGCGACGGCCCGGACGGCATCCGGTTGGTCCGCCAGCCGGCCGTCGGCCTCGAGGGCTGCGATCGCCGCCACCTGGCGCGCCGCCGCCGTCGCGATCCGGTCGAGGTTCGCGGATTCCGCGTTGAGCAGCCGGTTGAGATCGCCCCGAAAGGCCCGCGAGACCTGGCGGGACTCCAGCTCCAGGAGCGACGGGCCCGCACCGATCCAGCGCAGGAACGTGCCGATCGTATCGCCCCCCTTCCAGGTCACCACGCCGCGCCCCCGGCGCACCCGGACCCCCGCGGGCAGTCCCGCGGCGGCGAGACGCGCCGCGAGCACGCCCGCCTCGTCTACCGGCACCACGAACTCCAGGTGGTAGCGGCCGGCCGTCACGGACAGCGAGCCGCGGACGAGGAAGCGGCCTCGCAGGTAGGCGGCCCGGCAGTGGTCGGCCGCATGGTCCCAGTCGAAGGTGCGCCCGGTCGCCCCGCGGATGCCCTGCGCATCGTCCTCGCGCAGCAGGCGGACCATCAACCGGCCCAGGGCCGGTCGATCACCGCGCACCGCGGTCATGCCGAGGCCCGCGGCCTCCGCCGCGCGATCGCACGGGCGCGACGGCTCGATGGACGCAAGCTCGGTCCGGAGAGCGGCCACGAGGTCGCGATCGGCGCCGGGCATGGCGGATCAGGCGGACCGGGCAACCCCGGGACGCCGTCCCGGCATGCCCTCGCGAGCGAGGATCCGGAGCAGGGACGCGGCGAGCAGCTCGGGGTCGTGATGGTGGGGGTTGGCCGGGTCGACCAGGTCATCGAGGGCAAGGCGTGGTCGTCGCGCGGCGCCGACCGGCGGCCAGCGCAGCTTGACCGGCACGCCGAGCTCGAGGTCGGGCACCGCCGTCGCAAGGTTGTTGTTGGCGAGGACGATGTCCACGGCCACCGGCCCGAGGTGGGCGACGAGCCCCTCGACGTGGTCGGCCAGGTCATAGCCCTCGGTCTCGCCGGCCTGGGTCGCCACGTTGCAGGCGAAGACGCGCAGGGCCGGCGTGGCCGCGAGCGCCGCCCGGATCTCGGGGACCAGCAGCGGGGGCAGCACCGACGTGTACAGGCTGCCGGGGCCGACCACGACCAGGTCCGCCTCGCTGATCGCGGCAACGGCATCGCGGGACGCGTGGACGTCGGCCGGCTCGAGCCAGACCGACTCGACGGCCCGCGTCCTGGCGATCTGCGATTGGCCGGTCACGAGCGTGCCGTCGCGCAGGCGCGCATGGAGGGTGAGCGGCGTCCCGGAGGCGGGAACGACGTTGCCACGCACGGCCAGGACCCGGTTCATGTGCCGGATCGCCTCCTCGAAGTCGCCACCGTCGATCGCGTTCATGGCCGCGATCAGGAGGTTTCCCACGGCGTGGCCGGCGAGGGTCCCCTCGTCCTGGGTGAAGCGATACTGGAGCAGCTCCGCCATGGCGGGCTCCGTCTCGGCGAGCGCCGCGAGACAGTTGCGGATGTCCCCGACCGCGGCGATCCCCAGCTCCTGGCGAAGACGCCCGCTGGACCCGCCGTCGTCCGCCACCGACACGATGGCCGTGATGTTCGCGGAGTGCTCCTTGAGGCCCCGCAGGAGCGTCGAGAGGCCGGTTCCGCCCCCGATCGCCACGACCCGCGGCCCGCGGGCCAGCAGCCGGCGCCGGTACACGAGGTCGACGAGCGGCTCCTCGGCGCTCTCGGTGAACGGGCCGAGGAGCGCGCGGACCACGCGGTACGACCCATAGCCGAACAGGAAAAGGCCCAGGGCCAGCAGCACGGCCGCCCGGACCCAGTACTCCAGGAACTGCAGGGTCAGAAGGGAGATCGCCGCCTGGGCGGAGCCGGGAACCTCCGCGTCGCGGTAGAGCTGGCGAATCGCCAGCGCACCGGCGAGGGCGAGCCCCGTCAGACCGAGGAACGCGACCCCGATCCAGCGCTTGACTCCGATCCCCGGCCGGAGCCAGCGACGAAGGTTCATGCGGGCCTCACCCTCGTTCGAGCTCGCGGTGGAAGATGCTGATCGCGCCGTAGCCCTGCGTCGCGAGCCACGCGCCGATCTCCTCGGCCAGCACGATCGAGCGGTGGAAGCCGCCGGTGCAGCCGATCCCGACCGTCAGGCGCGTCTTGCCCTCGGCAAGGTAGGCCGGCAGGGTCAGGTCCAGCAGCTGCTCGACCGAGGCCAGGAACCGGCGCGCCAGCGGCTGGTCCAGGACGTATGAGCGGACGCTGTCGGTGAGGCCGGACTGCCGTCGCAGCTCCGGGACGTAGAACGGGTTCTGGAGGAACCGCACGTCGAAGACCAGGTCGCACTCGAGCGGGACGCCGAACTTGTAGCCGAAGCTGATCAGCTGGATCGCAAGCTGGTCCGGGTCCACGACCTGCCAGAGCTGGCTGAAGATGCGCTCCTTGAGCTCCCGGAGCGACAGGTCCGACGTGTCGAGCACCACGTCGGACTCGGCCCGGACGGGCGCGAGCAGGCGGCGCTCCTCGGCGATCGAGGTGGCGATCCCGCCGGGCCCGGCCAGCGGATGACGATGGCGCGTCTCGGAGTACCGGCGGATCAGCGCTTCATCCCGCGCCTCGAGAAAGAAGACCTGGGGCCGGATGCCCCGGCCCTCCAGCGCGCCGCGCATGGCGGAGAACGCGACGCTCGCGTCCCCTGCCCGCACGTCCAGGACGATCGCAACGCGGTCGAACCGGGCGGGGTCGCTCGCGATCAGGTCCGCCAGGTCCGGCAGCAGCTCGCCGGGCAGGTTGTCGACACAGGCGTAGCCGAGGTCCTCGAACAGCTTCGTGGCGGCCGTCTTGCCCGCCCCCGAGAGTCCGGACAGGACCACCACGTGCTGGCCCGGCTCGCCGCCGGAGCCGGCCTCGTCGGCGTCGCGGGGCCGGAATGGCGTCGGTGGTGGGAACGTCCCCATGCGCTGGAGTCTACCTCGCGCTCAGCGGCCGCCGGCCCGGATCAGGAGGATCGAGAACTCGTACAGCACGTACATGGTGACGCCGAGCACAGTCGGGCTGATCGGATCGCCCCCCGGCGTCACCACGGCGCTGATGATCGCGATCGCCAGGATCACGTAGCGGCGCGACCGGCGCAGGCGGGCGCTCGTGATGATCCCCACCTTGGCCAGGAGCACCAGC
This sequence comes from Candidatus Limnocylindrales bacterium, assembly GCA_031292335.1. GTDB lineage: Bacteria > Chloroflexota > Limnocylindria > Limnocylindrales > CSP1-4 > CTSoil-043. The sequence continues at coordinate 11,178 of JARLHH010000169.1, forward strand.
ACGATCGGGTACTCCATCACGAGCCCGAAGGCGAGGAACAGCGTCGTCACGAAGCCGAAGTACTCGCTCGCGGTGATCAGGGGCTGGAGATCGGGCGACGAGAAGCTGAGGAGGAATGTGGCCGCGAAGGGGAGGATCACGTACGCCACGACGACCCCGATCACGAAGAACCCGAGCGCAAGGGGCGCCCACGGACGCGCCATGCGCCGTTCCTCGCGGGTCAGGCCCGGCGAGATGAACGCCCACAGCTGCCACACCAGGACGGGCATCGCGAGCACGATGCCGACGACGATGGCGATCTTGAAGTTGATGAAGAAGGCGTCGCCCAGGCCCGTGTACACGAGCGGCTTGTCAAGGTGCAGCGGGGCCTTCAGGAACGTGATCAACTGTGGCGCGAGATAGAAGCCCACGACGCTTCCGATTCCGACTGCCACGAGCGAGATCACCAGCCGGCGTCGCAGCTCGGCGAGATGGTCGACCAGCGACATCACGGACGGGTCGGCCGGGGCGGATGGCGCGGCCGGCAGCGCAAACGGGGCGGGGGTCCCGGCACCCTCGCGAGCGAGGTCGGCGTCGGGCATGCGAACGCGAACCGAGGGTCTCTAGACCCTCGCCTCGGTCGGCGCGTCGGCGGCCGTCGCGGCGGGGTCGGGCATGACCGGCGCGCTCGGCTCGTCCGTGGCGGGAGCGGTGACGGGCGCCGCCTGGACCGGCACGGCAGGCAGAGGCGTGACGGGCGCTCCCACGACGGGCGGCGTCCCCGCGATTGGAGCCGGCGGTGTGGGCACGGAAGCGGCAGGCGTGACAGCCGGGGCGGGCGTGACAGCCGGGGCGGGCGGGATCGGTGTCGGGCCACCCGGCGTGACCGGGACGTCGGTCTTGACGGCGTCCTGGACGTCCGAGGCCGCCTTGCGAAACTCCCGGATGCTCTTGCCAAGCGCCGCGCCGACGTCCGGCAGCTTCCCCGGCCCGATGACCAGGAGCGCGATCACGAGAATGATGATGAGCTCGACGGGGCCGATGTCCGGCATCGCGGCGAACCTCTGGCTACGGGGGTCCGGGCCACGACCGCACTCGTTCGGGCGGCGGTCGCAGCGAATTCAGCGTAGCACAGGCAGCCGCGCCGCCCACCCGCGAGCGGCCTCCGCCAGGCGCTCCCCGGGATCCTGCGCGCTGCCAGCGGACGGCTGCCCGAGCGCCGCCCCCGCGATCCCGCGCGACACGTTCACCAGCAGGCCACGGCCGGGCCGCGCACCGGCCGGCTCGGCCGTGGCAGCGCCGTGGACGAGGACGTCGGCGGCCTCGCCCCCCTGGGCACCGACACCCGGCACGAGGAACGCGAGGCCCGGCACGATCGAGCGGATTCCCGCCAGCTCGGCCGGCGCCGTTGCTCCGACCACCAGGCCGGCGCGGTCTCCGAGGCCCGCCGATGCCACGAGCCGCGCCACCCGCCGATGGAGCGCTTCCGCCGGGAAGCCGCGCCCCGGGTCTGCCGCGACCAGCAGGTCCTGGAGCTCGCCGGCCGCCGGGTTCGAGGTCCGGCAGAGGACGTAGGTGAACCGGCCCGCGCGGTCGAGGAAGGCGTCGAGCGCCCGGAGCCCGAGGTACGGGCTGGCCGTCACCGCGTCCACGCCGAGCTGGTCGAAGATCGCCACTGCCTGCCGGGAGACGGTCGTCTCGACGTCGCCGCGCTTCGCGTCGGCGATGACGGGGATCCCGGCCGGGATCGCTGCGCGCACCCGCTCCAGGGCCGCCATCCCCTCGCTCCCGAAGGCCTCGAAGAAGGCCAGGTTGGGCTTCATCGCGGCCGCGACCGGCGCCGTGGCGTCCACGATCAGCCGCGCGAACCGCTCGACGCCTGCCAGCCCGGCGGGGAAGCCTGCCGGAAGGGCATCCGGTACGGGGTCGATCCCGACGCACAGGACGCTCCCGGTCCGGGCGGACCGGGACGCGAGGCGCTCGAGGTAGCCGGCGCTCACGACGGTGACGGCGATTCGGCGGGGGACGCGGCCGGCGACGCCGCGGGTGACGGCGACACGGCGGGTGGGAGTGCCGGACCCCACCAGGCAGGCCGGCTGTTGCCGTCCAGACCGCTGAAGGTGGTCAGCGGGTCGATCTTGACGACCGAGACGTCGCCGTTGGCCGCCCGCTGGAGCGTGGCGAGCTGGAGGTCGACGGTGACGCCGGAGAGGCGCAGGAACGCGAGCTGCGTGCCGTCGGGCGACCAGGTCGGCCCCCATGACTGGCCATCCGTGGTCACCCGGGCCACCTGGGCACCCTTCGCGTTGAGCACGACGACGTCCGTGCCGAGCGAGGTCGTTCGCACCGCCGCCACGTAGCGGCCGTCCGGGGACCAGGCCGGCCCCGTGTAGCCCGCGGTCGTGAAGGGCGTCGTCTTCTTCGTCGTCAGGTTGTACTGCCAGATGGCAGGCGCGCCCGCGTTGCCGTTCCGGGCATTGAGAACATAGAGGATCGAGCTTCCATCGGGGCGCCAGGCCGGATCCTGCTGGCCGAGCGGCGGGTTCTCGGGCAGCTCCGGGTTCGTCAGCTGCTTGGTGCCCAGGTCGATGAACTGGAGCACGACGTCGCTCCTGGTCGGATCAGGCCCGTCCGAGACCACCGCGAGCTGCGTCCCATCCGGCGAGACCGCGGGGTCCAGGATGAACCAGAACCAGGTGTAGATGTTGCCGGGACCGGTCTTGTACAGGCCCGAGAGAACCGCCTGGCGGCCGCTCCCGTCAGGGTGAACGCGGGTCAGGATCGGATACTGGAGGTCGTAGTTCTTCACGATGCCGTCTTCCGGGAACTTGCCCTTCGTCTCGCGGGTCTCGATGAAGTAGACCCAGCTGCCGTCCGGCGACCAGGTCGGCTGCGAATCGCGCCCGGTGTTCGTGAGCTGCCGGGCCACGTTGCCGGACTGGATCCAGATGTTGCCGGCCTTGACGTAGACCAGGGAGCCCGGGATCTGGATGGCCGGGTTGACGTCCGGGGGCGCGCTCGGCGACGGCGTCCGGCCGGGTGCCGCGTTGCCCCCGCCCCCGCCCCCGCCGGGGCTGCCCAGGAACGGCACCTGGCCGGTCAGGGCGAATGCGGTCACCACCGCGACCACCAGCAGCCCGACCAGGGAGAGGAGCGGCGCGAGGAAGGGCCCCACGACCCCGATGCCGTACGGGTCGCCGCGGGAACCGCGGGCCGGACGGGGCGAACCCGACGTGCGCGGCACCGGTCAGGCGCTCGCGGCTGCGGCGGCTGCCGCTGTCGTCGGGACCAGCGGTTCCGCGACCGCCGGCCGCGCGAGCGCGACGTCGATCACGCTCAGCTGGATCGACTCGTAGCCCCCATAGCGCCGGCTCGCCAGGCGGGCGGCGACGTCCACCCGGTCGCCCTCCCGGACCATCCCGACCAGGTCGCCACGCCCGAACGCGATCGCGTCCAGCACGTCGACCTCGCGACGCAGCGTCAGCTGGGCATGGCCCCCGGCGGCGGCGCGAATCCGGGTCACGGTGAGGCCGCGGACGCCGACGACCGGCGAGGCGTTGCCGGGACCGGTGGGCTCCAGCGCGGCCAGCTCGCGCAGCAGGGCGTAGTCGACGTCGCGCCCCGGCAGGTCCAGGTCCAGCGCCAGTGGGCGGCGCTCGTCCCGCGGACCCGCCACGCCGAGCAGGCCGCGAAAGCGCTCGGCGAACTCGTCCCAGCGACGCGCCTCGATCTCGAAACCGGCCGCGCCACGGTGACCGCCATGGCGCACCAGGAGGTCTGCGCAGCCCTGGAGCGTCGCCGCGAGGTCGCAGCCGGCGGGAGCCCGGCACGATGCGCGGAGGTGATCCCCCACCGGGGTGGCGACCGCCGCGGGCAGGCCGAAGTCCTCGGCAAGCCTCCCGGCCACGAGGCCGATGATCCCGACCGGCCACGGACCACGGACCAGGACCGCCCCGCCGCTCGGGCCGCCCTCGGCATCGACGAGGGCGCGGGCCTCGTCCAGCGCCGCGCGCGAGGCATCCCGTCGCGCCAGGTTCGCGGCGTCGAGCGCGGCGGCGCGCGCCGCCGCCTCCCCTGGTTCATCCGTGAGAAGGAGTGCGGCGGCAACGTCCGCGTCCCCGACCCGGCCGGCGGCGTTGAGGCGCGGCGCGAGGGCGAACCCGACGGTCTCGAGCGTCGTGTCGGCGGCCGAGACACCGGCCGCGGCAAGGAGCGCCGCGATCGCCGGCCGGGCGCCGCCGCGAATCCTGTCGAGGCCCAGGCGCGCGATCGCCCGGTTCTCGCCCAGCACCGGCGCGACATCCGCCACGGTGCCGATCATCGCGAAGTCGGCGAGGTCCCGCGTCGTCGCCTCGGCCGGGATCCCGCCCAGCCGCTCCAGCAGGAGCGCCGCAACCTTGAGGGCCACGCCGGACCCGGTGAGCCGCGCGTCGGGGTAGGTGGAGTCCAGCCGGTGCGGGTTGACGAGGGCGAGCGCCGGCGGCGGCACCGGCGGCACCCGGTGGTGGTCCGTCACGATCACGTCGATCCCGGCGTCCCCCGCCGCCACGATCTCGGCGCCGCTGGAGCTGCCCATGTCCACGGTGACCACGAGCCCCCGCCCGCCGGCGCGCGCGAGCTCCACCGCCCGGGGCGAAAGGCCGTGGCCGTCCTCCAGCCGGCTGGGGACATGCCAGGCCGCGTCGATCCCGAGCGCCCGCAGCGCGCGCACCATGATCGTCAATCCGGTCAGGCCGTCCGCGTCGAAGTCGCCCACGACGAGGACCCCGTCGCCGTTCGTACGTGCGCGCGCGATCCGTGCCACGACAGGCTCCGCCTCCGGCAGGCCGGCCGGGTCGTGGAGGGCAGCCGGTGCGGGGCCGAAGAACGATTCGACCTCGTCCGTGGCGACACCGCGGGCAGCCAGGACGCGGGCCAGCCGCGCGGACCCGCCATGAGACCCGACCGCGGCGACGAATGCCTCGTCGAGCGGGGCCAGGTCCGGATACAGCCAGCGGAAGCGCGGCTCGATCACGGGACGCAGGATGCCATGCCCGACTCATCCCGGCCTTTGGACGGGCGCTCCCGGCGGGCCGGCGAACCGACGCCGCCCGGCACGATCACGACGCGGGGCGGCGGACCGGTCGGCCGCCGGCGGCGACCCGGCGGCGCTCCTCCCACTCCTCCCAGAGGGTGAGGAGCGGGGCAGCGTTGAAGATCGACGAGTAGGTCCCCGACGTGATCCCGATCAGCAGCGCGAGGATGAACGTCTGGATCGACGACCCGGCGAACAGGAGCAGCGCGGTGAGCGTGAAGATCACGGTCAGGCTCGTGTTGATGGAGCGCGCCAGCGTCTGGAGGATCGAGTGGTTCACGATCGCCGTGAAGTTCTCGCCGGCGTGGCGTGCCCGGTTCTCGCGGATCCGGTCGTAGACCACGATCGTGTCGTGCACCGAGAAGCCGATGATCGTCAGCATCGCGGTGATGAAGAGCTCATCGACCTGGATCTTGAAGAAGGTGCCGAGGATCGCGAAGATCCCGACCACCACGATCACGTCGTGGACGAGCGCGACGAGCGCGGTCGCCCCGAAGCGGAAGTCCCGGAAGCGCAGGGTCATCCAGGCCAGGATGCCCAGCGAGCCGATGATCACGAGCACGATCGCCTGCTGGGTCAGCTCCCCGCTGATCACCGGCCCGACCGTGGTGAGGCTGCGCTGCGCGTCGATCGGCCCGAGCTTTGCCTCGAGATCCGTGGCCAGCGTGCCCACCTCGCCGGTCCGCGTGACACCCCCGGGGACGGGCGTGGGCGACGGGGAGGGGCTGGGGCTCGCCGATGCGCCGGGCGACGCGGAGGCACCGGCGGCGGCTCCGGCTGCCGACCCCGACGCGGCCGGCGATGGGGACGCCGCGGCCGATGCAGAGGGCGCCGGGGATCCGGATGGTGTCGCGCTCGCGGACCCGGAGGGGGCGGGGCTGCCCGAGGCGGCCGGCGACCCGCTGGGCGCGGGCGTCGTCGTCGGCCCTTCGATGAGCCCGAGCGGGACCGTCCGGATCACCACGTAGCCGCCCGAGGAGCTCTGGACCTGCGATTCATAGCCCGCGGAGGCCAGGACACCCTGGACCTGGGTCGGCGTCACCGAGGGATCCTTGAAGTGGATCTCCCACAGCGTGCCGCCCGTGTAGTCGATCGAGAACTGGAGGCCGGCCTTCCCACCCGTGATCGGGCCGAGGATGATGAAGAAGAGGCCGGGGACCACGATGAGGCCGGAGAAGAGGAAGAACCAGCGGCGCTTCCCGATCAGGTCAAGCACCGGTGCGGGCCTCCCCGCGACGGCCGGCAAGGACCGTGCGCGCCTTGAACTCCTCTTCCCGCAGCCCGTACAGGCGCGGGACGCGCGCCCACTCGTGGTTCACGACCCAGCGCAGGATCGTCCGCGTCACCGTGATCGCGGTGAACATCGAGCAGAGCACGCCGATGATCAGGACCAGCGCGAAGCCGCGGATCGTGGCCGACCCGAAGAGGTAGAGGATCGTCGCGGTGATCAGGGTGGACACGTTCGAGTCCAGGATGGAGTTCCAGGCCCGGTTGAAGCCGGCCTCCATCGCCGAGTTGAGCATCTTCCCGGAGCGGAGCTCCTCCTTCATCCGCTCGAAGATCAGGATGTTGGCATCCACCGCCATGCCGATCGAGAGGACGAAGCCCGCGATCCCGGCCAGCGTCAGGGTGACGGGTATGAGCCGGAAGATCGCCAGCACCAGGAGCGCGTAGTAGATCAGCGCCAGGCACGCCATCAGCCCCGGCAGGCGGTAGTAGACCAGCATGAACAGGAAGACCAGCAGCACGGCGATCGCCGCGGCCAGCAGGATCCGGTCCAGGGAGAAGCCGGCGAGCGTCGCGCCGATCTCCGTGCTCGACTCCTCCTTGAGCGGGAACGGCAGCGAGCCGTAGTTGAGGACCGTGATCAGGTTGTTCATCTCGGCGGCCGTGAACCCGGTGCTGCCGCCGCTGATGATCCCCTGCCCGCCGGTGATCGCGCTCTGGATGACCGGGGCGGAGACGACGTTGCCGTCCAGGACGATCGCGAAGTACTCGCCGACGTGCGCCTTCGTGTACGTGGCGAAGAGCTGCGAGCCGGTCGACTTCAGCCGGAACCCGACCGCGCGGAGGCCGGTCTGGTCGGTGGTGGCGAAGGCCTGGTCGATCTGATCGCCGCCGAAGAGCGGCGTCTCGGTGGTCGGGAGCGGCTGGCCCTCGACCGCCTGGTACGTCCCGGGCGTGCTCTGCGTGCCGTATTCGGCAGGCGGGAGCGGGATGAAGTCGAGCTTGCCGGTCTGGACGAGGAGCGCCCGGATCTCGTCCGGGTTCTTGGCGTTCGGCAGCTCCACGATGATGCGATCCGAGCCCTGAGTCTGGACGACCGGCTCCGCGACGCCCGTGGAGTTCACCCGGTTCTCGATGATCGTCTGGGTCGTCGAGAGCGCGCCGGCATCCGGCTCGACCCCGTTGACGGGCTGGAGGCTGTAGACGACCTGCAGGCCGCCGACCAGGTCCAGGCCGAGCTTCGTCTCCAGGACCCGCGAGCCGCCGCTGGGATCCGTGAAGTTCGGGACGCTCAACTTCGGCCAGAAGTCGACGATCAGGAACAGGATGCCGATGACGAGGATGATGACTGGGGTGGTTCGACGCATCGGCGGGGATGCTAACAGGCTTTCACCGCCCCCGTCGGGCGGGCCGGGGATCGGTCAGCCGGCGAGGCCGGCCTTGATCCGCTCCGCGAGCGTCCGCCCGATCCCCGGGACGGCGGCGATCTGCTCGACGGGCGCCTCCGCGACCCGCTTCGCGGAGCCGAACGTGCGGAGCAGCGCCCGCTTCCGGGCAGGCCCGATCCCGGGCAGGTCGTCGAACACCGACTTGACCGCCGCTTTCCGGCGCAGGTCGCGGTGGTAGGTGATCGCGAATCGGTGCGCCTCGTCGCGGAGGCGCTGGACCAGGTAGAGAGCCGGCGAGCTGACCGGCAGGAGCACCGGATCCGGGCGGCCGGGGAGGAACAGCTCCTCGCGCTCCTTGGCCAGGCCCACGATGGGAATCTCCGCGAGCCCGAGTGCCTCCAGGACCTCCACGTCGGCGCTCAGCTGGCCCTTGCCCCCGTCGACCACGATCAGGTCGGGCAGGGTCCAGCGCAGCTCCTCGGCGCTCCCCTCCTCGCCCGCCTTCGCCCGGTGGAGCCGCCGCCGCAGCATCTCCGCGTGGCCCGCGAAGTCGTCCTGGCCCGCGACGTCCCGGATCCGGAACCGGCGGTACTCCCCGGTACGCGGCTTCCCGTCCTCGAAGACGACCATGCTGCCGACCGTCTGGCTTCCCTGAAACGTGCTGATGTCGTAGCACTCGATCCGCATCGGCGGGACCGGCAGCCCCAGCGCGGCCGCCAGCTCCTCGAGCGCCACGAGCGTCCGGCCGTCGTCGGCGAGCCAGCGGGCCTGCTCGCGGGCGAGCGTCTCCGCGGCGTTCCGGCCGGCCAGCTCCACCAGGCGGCGCTTCTCGCCGCGCCGGGGCACCAGCAATCGCACGCGCCTGCCGCGCCGCGCGGCCAGGAACGCCTCGACGTCGGCCGCGTCGGCCGGCAGCGTCGGGGCGAGGATCGCCGGGGGCACCGACCATGCGCGGGCGTAGTACTGCCCGACGAAGCCGGCCAGGACCTCGTCGTCACCGGCGCTCGGGTCGGCCTCCAGCAGGAAGACGTCCCGGCCGATCAGGCTGCCGTTGCGGACGACGAAGAGCTGGACGGCAGCCTGGCCTCCGGCCCGCGCCAGACCCAGCACGTCCTGCTCGGTCCGCGCGAAGGCGGCCATCTTCTGGTCCTCCATCGTCCGCTCGATGGAGCGCACCTTGTCGCGCAGGATCGCCGCCTGCTCGTAGTCCGTCCGCTCCGAGGCGGCCTCCATCTCCCGGCGCAGCCCGCGCGCCACGGTCTCCTGGCGGCCCTCCAGGAACAGCTCGACCTGGCCGATGTCGGCCCGGTACGCCTCGCGCGAGATCGCCTCGATGCAGGGTCCCTGGCAGCGCTTGATGTGATACAGCAGGCACGGCCGCTGGAGGGCCCGCTTGCCTTCCCGGATGTCGAGCGTGCAGGTCCGGAACGGGAAGAGTCGCCGGATCAGGTTCATCGACTCGTCGACGCTGCTGGCGGAGGCGTACGGCCCGAAGTAGCGGCTGCCGTCCTCCAGCAGCTTTCGGGTCCGCTCGATCCGCGGGAAGTCCTCGCCGAGGCTGATCTTGATGTACGGGTAGCTCTTGTCGTCTTTGAGCCGGACGTTGAAGCGCGGCTGGAAGCGCTTGATGAGGTTCGCCTCCAGGAGCAGCGCCTCCGCCACCGAGTCGGTGAGCGTGTACTCGACGTCGGCGACGCGGTCGATGACGCTCCGGATCCGGTGTGCCTCGCCGTACGGGCTCTGCTTCTGCCAGTAGCTCCGGACGCGGCTCCGCAGGCTCTGCGCCTTGCCGACGTACAGCACCGTGCCGCGCGCGTCACGCATCAGGTAGACGCCGGGACGTGCCGGAAGGCCGGCGAGGGTCGCGGCCAGGGTTGGGGTCAGGGCCGGGGTCACGCCCACGATCGTACATGGGAGCGAGGCTGGGCCTCCACGCGGCCGGCGCGGCTGGCCCTTCGGGTGGCCGGTGCCCCGCGGCCGGTGCCACGTGCCCTGGATTCACGATCGGGCCGGCTACCTGGGTTCACCGGCCAGTGTCGCGTCAGGGCTGTGCGTGTGCGAACGGGGCGGATGCGGGCGGGCGCGCCAGGTGGCGCGCCGAGCGTGGCGCCCAGGTACGAGGAAGTGCAGCGCGCCCTGCCACACTGCGGCATGTCCGAGCCCCAAGGCGAACTTCCCCCCTCGCTCGCCGAGCGACTCTCCCGCCTCGCGCCGGACCAGCGGGACGCGGCGACGGCACCGCCGGGGCCGGTCCTGTGCGTTGCGCCGGCGGGCAGCGGGAAGACGACGACGCTGGTGGCACGGGTCGCCTGGCTGATCGGCGCCGCGGGTGCCGACCCGGCGGGCATCGCCGCGATCACGTTCAACACGCGGGCCGCCGAGGAGCTCCGGGCGCGGCTGGACCCGGCGCTCGCACCGCTGGGCATCACCGCGGGTGCCGTGCGGGTCCGGACCTTCCACGCCCTGGGTCTCGAGATCCTGCGCGACGCCGGCGGCTCCCCGGAGCTCCGGGCGCGAGACCCGGTCCTGCGGCACGCCTGCCCGGACCTCGACGCTGCCGCCCGGCGCCGGCTCGACGGCGCGTTCTCCCGCCTGAAGCTGGACCTCGGCGTGACCGCCGCCGACGTCGCACGCGACCCGGCGCCCGGACCGGTCGCGCGTGCCTTCCTCTCGTACGAGGCGGCACTGGCGGCGTGCGGCGGCATCGACTTCGACGACCTGGTCGCGCTCGCGCTCCGAAGCCTGGAGGCGTGCACGACCCTGCTCGAACGGTGGCGGTCGCGGTGCGCGCACCTGCTGGTGGACGAGGTCCAGGACGTGGACGCAAGCCAGCTCCGCCTGGCACTCCTGCTCGCGGCGCCGGACAACCGGATCTTCCTGGTGGGCGACGACGACCAGTCCATCTACGGCTGGCGGCTCGCGGACGTGCGACGCGTCCTCGGCCTCGCCGGGGCACTGCCGGGCCTTCGACGCGTGGATCTCGAGGTCAACTACCGCTGCCCGGCACCGGTGGTCGCGGCGGCCGTCCGGCTCGTGGAGCACAACGCCGAGCGGTTCGCGAAGCGGGTCCGGCCCCGTCCCGGCGCGGCAGGCCGGCTGATCCTCGCACCCTCCCGGACGGCGCGCGATCCGGCCGCCGAGATGGTGGTCGCGGCGCGCGTGCTCGACAGCTGGCCGGCCGACGGTGGGACGCGCGCGGTCCTGGCCCGGACCCGGCGCGAGCTGCTCCCGGCAGCCGCACTCGCGCTCGAGCGAGGGATACCCTTCCGGGCCGATGGCGTCGGCCTGCTCCTGGACGACGGGCGCCTGAACGGGATCCTGGCCGAGGCCGCCGCGTTGCCCGAGGCGATCCCGCACCTCGTGCGCCTCGGCAGGGTGGCGGCGGCGCGCATACGCGAGGAGTGCGCACCCGCCGACGGCGGGGCGCTCGCCGGCCCAGCGGCCGACGCGGTCGACCTCGACGATCCCGGGACGGACGATCCACCGCTGGCGGACCTCCTGGCGGCCCTTCTCGCCTGGGCGACGGCGCAGCCAACCATGGAGGCGTTGACCGCGGCGATCCATCACGCACGGGCACGACTGACCGCGCTCCGCGAAGAGGAGCCACAGCTCACACTGGCCACCGCCCACGCGACAAAGGGACTGGAGTTCGACCACGTGCTGGTGGTCGGCATGTCCGAGGGCCGCTTCCCCAGCCCGCGCTCGCTTGCCGACGCCGGCGACCCGGCGCGCGCCCTCGAGGAGGAGCGCCGCCTCGCCTACGTGGCGTGGACGCGGGCGCGCCGCACCCTCCCGCTCGCGTGCGAGCCGGACGCGCCGTCGCGCTTCCTGATCGAAGCGTTCGGCCCCGACGTGATCGCCGGGGACGCGCCGTGAGCGCGGCCTACTCGGCCCGGCGCTCCATCGCCTCGTGCCGGGCCAGCACCCGGGCAAGGTCGTCGATCGCGTCCCGAAACGCGAGGGCGAGGTCGGCGGGCACGACGTCCGCCACCGAATCCTTTGGGCCGTAGGCCGCCCGCGCCCGGCGCGCCACCATTCGGAGCTCGGCCGGTGGCGCGTCGCGGAGACGCTCCGGCAGCGGCTCCAGGAACGCGGCCCAGCGAGTCGCCCCCGGCGCGCCGACCGACGC
>JARLHH010000170.1 GCA_031292335.1 Candidatus Limnocylindrales bacterium
CGCCGGCGGGGCAGCCGGAGGCGTTCCAGCAGGGCCCGGAACGACGCGAGACGGCCCGGCAGCGCCCGCTTCGCGCTCATGGGATGCGTCCCGGCTTCCCGGCAACCCAGGCGAGGAGCGCCTCCCGCGACCAGGTGTTGGCCACGACGGCCGGCTCGACCCACGCCCGGCGCGCCTGCGCCACGCCCCAGCGGATGCCCGCCAGCTCCTCGGTCCGGTGGGCGTCCGAGTCGATCGTCAGCCTGCAGCCTGCCGCGACGGCGCGCCGGGCGCGTTCGGGCGCCAGGTCCAGGCGGTGGTCCGAGCCGTCGATCTCGAGCAGCGTCCCGGTCTCGGCGGCAGCCGCGAACAGCTCGTCCCAGGCGAGGTCGAGATCGTCGCGGGCCCGCTCGCCCAGCATCCGCCCGGCCGGGTGCGCGATCACGTCCACGTGGGGGCTCCGGATCGCCCCCAGGACCCGCTCGGTCAGCTGGGCGCGCGACTGGCGGCGTCCCTGGTGAAGCGCGGCCACGACCAGGTCGAAGGACGCCAGCAGCTCGGGCTCGAAGTCGAGCGCGCCGTCGGCCCGGATCTCCAGCTCGCAGCCGTGGACGAGGCGGAAGCCCTCGGCGGGCGTGGCGGCCGGGGCGGTGCCCGCGTCCTCCTCGGCCGCGAAACGTTGGTTCAGGTCGCGAACGATCGCGCGCTGCGCGAGCACCCGCTCCGGGTCCAGCCCGTGGGCGATCGTCAATCCCTGCGAGTGATCGGTCAGGACCAGGTAGGCGTAACCGCGGGCGCGGGCCGCCTCCGCCATCCGCTCGATCGTGTGGACCCCGTCCGACCAGTCGGAGTGGGCATGGCAGTCGCCGCGGAGGTCCGCGTCGTCGACCAGGCGCGGCAGGCGCCCCTCGCGGGCCGCCTCGATCTCGCCCCGATCCTCGCGCAGCTCGGGCGGCACCTCGGCCAGGCCGAGGAACGCATAGACGTCAGCCTCGGTCGGAAACGTCCGCAGCTCGGCCGCGGCGCCTCGTGCCGGCTCTCCGTCGTCGCCCAGCCGGAGGAAGCCCTTCTCCGACAGGCTCCAGCCGCGATCGCGGGCGATCCCCCGGAGGCGGACGTTGTGTTCCTTGCTCCCCGTGAAGTGGACCAGGTAGGTGCCCGCCTCACCCGGCGGGAACGTCATGAGGTCCACCTGCGGTCCGCGCATCAGCCGCACCGATGCCTTCTGGGTCCCCGCGCCGATCACGTGCTCGACGGGTGCGAGGGCCGTGAACCGCTCGATCAGCGCGACCGGGTCGTCGGTCTCGGCGAGGAGATCCAGGTCGCCGATCGTCTCGCGCCGACGCCGGAACGAGCCCGCCGGCGTGAGCGACACCAGCCCGGGCGCATCCCGCAACAGCTCTACGATGCCGGTGACGATCCGCTCCGCGTCCCCCAGCGTCATCCGGGTTCCTCGCCGCTCCAGCCCGTCCAGCCCCGCCCGGATCGCGCCCTCGCCCTTCTCGCCGATCCCGCCCGCGTCGCGGAGTGCGCCGGACTCCAGGGCGGTTCGGAGGCCCTCGAGCGAGGTGATGCCGAGGCGCTCCCAGAGCAGCTTCACGGTCTTTGGGCCCAGGCCGGGGATCGCGAGCACCTCGGTCAGCGTCGCAGGGACCTCCGCGTGGAGCCGCTCCAGGAAGGCGAGATGGCCGGTGGTTGCCAGCTCTGCGATCTTGTCGGAGATCGCCTTCCCCACCCCGGGGATGCGGGGCGGGGTCCCCGCGCGGTAGGCGCGGGCGACCTCGACCGGGCTGTGGGCGATGGCATCCGCCGCCCGGTGATAGGCGACCGTCTTGAAGACCAGCTCGCCCTTGATCTCCAGCAGGTCGCCGATCTCGTGGAAGACGCGGGCCAGCTCCCCGTTCGTGGGCAGCGGCCCCTCGGCGTGCGTTGCGACAGCCATCCGGACGATGGTACCCGCCCTCGGGGCGAGGGACGGAGCCGAGTCCGCCATGCCAAAGGCGGTCGCAGGAGCGGGGCCTCGCCACGCCGGTCGGCAAGCGGGGCTGCGCCGCCTCGACTGGCCGCTACGCAGCCTCCACCCGGTTACGGCCGTAGCGCTTGGCGCGGTAGAGGGCGTGGTCCGCCCGCTGCACAAGCGATGCGACCGCCTCGCCGTCCGCCCGCGAGACCGAGGCACCGACCGAGACCGTGACGGGACCGACGCCGACGTCCCGGAGATCGATCCGCTCGACGGCTTCCCGGATCCGCTCCCCCACCTCCAGGGCCACCTCCGGGCTCGGGTCGCGGAGCAGGACCACGAACTCCTCGCCGCCGAAGCGGGCCGGCACGTCCAGGTCGCGCACGGTCGAAGCGATCGTCCGGCCGATCGCGCGGAGCACGACATCGCCGGTCGCGTGACCGAACCGGTCGTTGAAGTCCTTGAAGCGATCCACGTCCACCATCAGGATGCCGATCGCGTCCGCCGCGCGGCGGCCACGGCCGAGCAGCTCCACGTACTCCTCGAAGTAACGCCGGTTCGGCAGTCCCGTCAGCGGGTCCGTCGAGGCTCGGGTCTGGGCATCGCGGAGCGAGTTGACCCGGGCCAGGGCAGTGGCGGCCTCGCGCGCCGCGACCTCCAGGATCTCGCGCGCCCCGTCCGGCCAGGCGCCGGCCCTACGCCGGGAGATCACGATGACGCCCAGGATCTCCTCGCGGGCGACGAGCGGGACGGCCAGCGTGTGCGCGATGCCGAAGGCACGCCGGACGCGGGCTTCCACGCGGGCGGCCACGGCGGCAGCCGCGGCGGCTGGGTCGGGCTGGCCACGCAGGGACGCGCGGGCCG
>JARLHH010000171.1 GCA_031292335.1 Candidatus Limnocylindrales bacterium
CTGAGCAACTCGATTACGCCGACGATGAGCGCCGGCACGATGACGACGAGCCAGCGGACGCGATTCGACACCCGGACCTCGCAGCCGACGCGGCCTGCAGACTGCCGTGGACCTCAACGGCGTGGCCAGAAGCATACGCCGCGGTCAGCGCGGCTCCCGCCGCGGGCGGGCGGGCGCGCCAACGACCCACGCGATCGCCTGCGCGGCTTCGCGCGCAGGCGATCCCCAGCGAGCGCTACTGGCCGGAGGGCAGCGACAGCACGAAGCGCGCTCCGCCCCCGGGCGCATCCGCCGCGACCAGCGTCCCGCCATGAAGCTCCGCGATGCCGCGGGCGATCGCCAGTCCCAGGCCGCTGCCCGCGTCGGCCGCCGAACGTGAGCCGGGCAACCGCGCAAACGGCTCGAAGATCGCTTCCCGGGCTTCGGGAGGAACCCCGGGCCCCTGGTCGTCGACGTATACCGAAGCGACGCGACGCCCCTCCTCCCCTGTCGTGACCATGACGCGGCCTCCCGGCGGCGAGTGACGGGACGCGTTGTCCACGAGCACCAGCAGCAGCTGCACGAGCCGGTCCGGGTCGCCGACCACGGGCAGGTGCGTCCCACCATCGGCAGGCCCGACCAGGTCGATCCCGCGTTCGGCGGCGAGCGGACCCGCCCGACGAACGGTGTCGCGGGCCACCGCTGCCAGATCGATGTGACGCCGCTCGATGGCGAGGGTGCCACGCTCCGACGCGGCAAGGGCAAGCAGGTCGTCCACCAGGCCGCCGAGACGGTCCGACTCGGCCACGATGTCCGCCACGAGGGCGTGACCATCGTCCGCGACGAGACCTTCCCGTTCCAGCACCTCGGCGGAGGCGCGGATGATCGCGGCCGGCGTCCGGATCTCGTGCGACGCGTCTGCCACGAATCGCCGCTCGGTGGCGATGGCGGCCCGGATCGGGACCAGGGCGCGGCCGGTCACGAAGAGCGTCACGAGCGCAGCGCCGGCGAGCCCGACCAGGCCGACCAGCGTGACGGCGAGGATGAGGCTGCCCGTCTGGCGATCATGGAGCGTGAGCACGAACCCGGTCTGCAGCCAACCGACGGGGCTGCCGGGCCCGCCGATCGGGAGCGTGAGGAGGCGGATCGGGACGGTGCCGTCGTCCACCGTCCGCAGGTCGCGGCCGGTCGCCCGCGCCGCGGCGACGGCCTCCTCGTCGGGCAGACCCTGGCGCGGCACGCCCGACGGGTTCGAGACCAGGCTTCCGCTTGGGTCTAGAACCAGGAAGAATGTGTCGGACGCCTCCGGGGGACGCTCGTCATTCGCGTCGCCGCCGCCGGCAGGCAGCTCGCCTGCCAGCCGCTGCGACTCGGCGGTCGCCGATTGTTCCAGCACGCGGTCCACGTCCTGGTCGAGCGCGCGTGTCGCGACGAAGGCGGTGGCCGCTCCGATGGCGAGCACGAGCGCGCCGATGAGCGCGAGCGTCACGATCGCCAGCCGCCGACGCGTCGACGCAAGCAACCGGGCGGCCGGGACGCGATCGCTCATGCGCTCATCCTGAGCGAGTACCCGACACCCCGCACCGTTCGAACGCCGGTCGTGCTGCCCACCTCCGCCAGCTTCCGCCGCACGTACGAAATGTAGAGGTCCACCACATTCGAGTAGACATCGGGCTCCGCGCCCCAGACCGCATCCAGGACCTGCTGGCGAGTGACGACCCTCCCCTCGTTGCGGATCAGGTAGGCCAGCAGCGCGAACTCCCGCGCGGAGAGATCCACGCTCTTCTCCCCGACCCGAGCGACGTGGCGCTCCTCGTCAAGCTCGAGGTCGCCGGCGGCGAGGCGCGGCGCTGGCGCAACGGTTGCGCGCCTGCCGAGCGCGCGAACTCGCGCCAGCAGCTCCGCGAAGGCGAACGGTTTGGCCAGGTAGTCGTCGGCGCCCGCGTCGAGGCCTGCGACCCGGTCGTCGACCCCGCCGAGCGCGGTGAGCATGAGGGCCGGTGTCCGGACGCCGCGGGTCCGCAGCAGGCGCAGCAGGTCGAGCCCGTCGAGGTCGGGCAGCATCCGGTCAAGGATCAGCACGTCGTACGGGACGGCGTCCGCGGCCGTGGCGAGGCTGAGCGCCGCGACGGCGTCACCGGCACGATCCACGACGTTTCGCTCGGCGACCAGGACGCGGCGGATGAGCTCCGCCATCTTCGGCTCGTCCTCCACCAGCAGGATGCGCATGGATGGCATGGTCCGGGTCCGCAGCGTCCGCGTCAACGGCCGGGCGGCATTCCTGTGTGAACGCACATCCGGGCCACAGGCCCGGCTCACCGCCCGGCTCGAGGGTTGTGCTCGTCGTCCGGCACGAGCAAGTCCGGCACCCGTCGTACCGGGGCGGCGAGGGCAGCGACGACGGCGAGCACGAAGGAAGCAATCGAGATGCCCATCCGAACCGAGCGATCCGCACGACGCGAGCCCGCTCCGGCCTCCCATCCGGTCGGGGCGCCGTCCCGGCGCCCCGAGCATCCCGGGTCGCCATTCACGCGCCCGGCGCCCCGCAGGCCCGACCCGAGCGCCGCGCGTCTCGCGCTCGCGGCCGGTGGCATCGCCACGCTCTCGGCGCTCGTGGCCGTCATCGCGGGCAGCGCGGTCCCCGCGTCGACCGTTGCCTCCACCCAGCCGGCCAACACTGTCGCGTCGACCTCGAACGGGGCGACCGTGCCGTACGGCTACATCCAGTCGGGCCAGGCTGCGCCCGCCGTCGTGGCGACACAGCTGGCGCCGTCGGTGCCCGTCCAGGCCAGCGTGGTAACGCGCCAGTCTGGCGCGAGGCCGTGACGGCCGGCGCTCCGGTCAGGGGTCCGGCGGAAGCCGCTTCCCTGCCGCTCCGGCGCACGGTCAACCGATCCCAGGCGATGGGCGGCGATCTCGAGGTGCACGTGGCGGTGGCCCGCCGCGGATCCGTGACGGCAGCCGAGCGCGACGCGGCGCGTGTCGCGTCGCGGGTCCGGGCCTGGGCGGGGCGGCTGACCCGCCACGATCCGGCCTCGGAGCTCATGCGTGCGAATGCCGATCCGCGCGGTGTCGTGCCCGTCCGACCGACGCTTGCCGCCGCCCTGCGCTGGGCCGCCGACGCTGTGGAGCTGACCGGTGGGATCGTGGACGCGACGCTGCTGCGCGAGCGGCTGGCAGCGGAATCGCCGGCCCGTGCGGCCTCGGCGGCCGGGGCCGGAGCGGCGACAGCATCGTCTCGACGCCCGGCCAGCCCTGGCGCGCTTGCGGCACCCGCGGCCTGGCGCCTGGAGGGCTCGTTGCACCGTAGCGGGCTCGTGCATCGCCAGCCGGACATCGCCTTCGACCTCGACGGGGTCGCCAAGGGCTGGATCGCAGATCGTGCCCTTGCGCTCCTCGACCGCCATCCCGGAGCGCTCGTCGACGCCGATGGAGATCTGGCCATTCATAGCGCGGAGGGCGATGCCTGGGAGGTCGGCGTGGCCGACCCCCGGGCGAGCGGAGTGCAGCTCGCGGTCTTCGTCCTGCCCGGCGCTTCCCGCGGCGCGCTCTATGGCCTCGCGACCTCCGGCATCAGCGTCCACCGCTGGACCGGGCCGGACGGCGAGCGCCACCATCTCATCGACCCACGGACCGGCCGGCCTGCCACCACGGACGTGGTCCAGGCGACCGTCCTGGCCGCGACCGCGCGCGCAGCCGAGGCTTGGGCGAAGACCGCGGTCGTGCTTGGCCTGGTCGGAGCGCTCGGCGTCCTGGACCGGGCACCAATCCTCGGCGCTGTCCTGCTTGCCTCCGACGGACGCGTCCTCGCGATCCCTCGCACGACCCGGTGGCTGGCATGAGATACCGGGGCCTCTCCCCGCTCCAGCTCCTCACGGTCTGGGTGGTATTCATGCTCGTGGTCGGCGCCGTCCTGGGAGCCACGGGTCCGCGCGCGGTGGCGGCGCTGGCGGACCTGGCCCAGGTCGCCCCCAGCCGGTTGCCCTGGGTGGCGACCCGCGTGACGGCGTTCCTCTCCTATCTCGCGATCACGGGGTCGGTCGTCTATGGGCTGCTCCTGTCCACGAAGATGCTCGACGCGATCGCGCACCGACCGGTCTCGTTCGCGCTCCACCAGGATCTCGCGGCGATCGGCCTGGGCCTGGCCGGTATCCACGTCGTCCTGCTCGGCCTCGACGCCACGGTGCCGTTCTCGTTCGCCGAGATGCTCGTCCCGTTCGTCGCGCCGTACCAACCGTTCTGGGTCGGCGTCGGCCAGCTGACGTTCTATGTCGTGGGGATCGTGATCGCGAGCTTCTACGTGCGCCGTCGGATCGGTCAGCGGACCTGGAGGCTGCTCCACTACCTCACGTTCCTCTCGTTCGTGGGCGCAACCGCCCACGGGGTCATGTCCGGGAGCGACAGCGGGGCCGCGTGGGCCTGGTGGAGCTACGTCGGCGCCACGACGCTGGTCGTCTTCCTGACCGGATATCGGATCGTCACGGCCGTCACGACGTCGCGCGAACGGGCCTCACGGCCGATGTACGGCCAGCGGTCGGGGCCCGGAGCCGGGCCCCTGTCCGGCCCGAGACCGGCGCCCCTGGACCTCCGTGCGCCCCATCGCGGCCTGACGGTCGCACCAGAGCGGGTCGACCGATCCGGCGCGCCCGGTTCGATGCCATGACCGAGCCTCGAACAGGGGACGGCCACCGGGCATGGGGCAATCTCCTGGTGGCCTGCGCTTCCGTGCTTCTCGTCGCAGCCTGTGGGCAGGCGTCCTCGACGACACCCGTCGCGGGATCTCCGACGGCCGCTTCGTTGCGGATGACGATCCCGAGCGCCGCCCGCGGCGCAACCGTCCCGCCCAGCCAGGCGTCGCCTGCCGGCTCGGCGATCGCGCCCGCCGCGAGCATCGCCGCCGGTCCGGCCGCCGGGGCGTTCCCCGGCGGGTTCCTCATCGCGGATCGTGGCAACGGCCGTCTCCTGGTGGTGGATCGAACCGGGAAGGTCTGGTGGCGTTTCCCGCCGTCCGCCGCCGGAGCCGTGCCGGCGGGCCAGTCGTTCGCGGCCGACGACGCGTTCATCTCCCCGGATGGCCTCTCGATCGTCGCCAACGACGAGACCCACGAGGTGATCGACCGGATCGACATCGCCACCGGTCGGATCACCTGGCAGTACGGCCATTACAACCAGGCAGGATCCGGCGCGGGCTACCTCCACACTCCGGACGACGCGTATCCGCTCGCGAACGGGGACATCGTGGTCGCCGACATCGAGAACTGCCGGGTGCTCGAGATCAGTCCCGCGAAGCAGATCGTCCGCCAGTGGGGCCGCACCGGGGTCTGCACGCCGGCCGCGCCGGCGACCTACGGCCGCCCGAACGGGGACACGCCGCTCCCGGACGGAGGGCTCCTCATCACCGAGATCACCGGCTCGCGCGTTGTGCGGCTGGCAGCCGACGGAAGCGTCGTCTTCGACATCCACGTCCCGGTCCACTACCCGTCGGACGCCCAGGTCGACAGCGCTGGGAACGTGATCGTCGCCGACTACAACAACCCCGGCGCCGTCATCAAGGTCAGCCCGACCGGGAAGCTGCTCTGGCGCTACGGGCCGACGAGCGGGGCGGGTCGGCTCGACTACCCAAGTCTGGCGACACCGCTTCCGGATGGGACCATCTCGATCAACGACGACTTCCGCCACCGGCTGATCATCGTGGACCCGGCGACGAACAGGATCATCTGGCAGTACGGGACGACCGACCAACCAGGGCGGGGATCGAACCACCTCAACGTCCCGGATGGCCACCAGCCGCTGCCGGCCGGCCTGGTGTTGTGATGGACCCGCGGTGGGCGAATCTCTTCCTGATGACACGCCCGGGGCCAGTACCGAACACCCGTCGGTCAGGTGGCCGGGCGAGTCTGGCCAGCGACCTTCGATGATGCCGACCACCTCGACCCGGCGGGGCAAGACCCTGCTGATGGTCGCCTCGTCTGGTTGTGCATGGCGACCCCGGATCGTCGGAATCGCCCTCCTGTTCCTCGCGATGTTCGCTCTCGCGCCCGTCGCGGTCGCCGGCACCTCGCCGCAAGCGGGGCCGGAGACGTTCGACGTCTATCGTCCCGGTGTCTACTCCGAGCAGGCGACCTGGACATGGTGCACCGCGGCAAGCGTGCAGATCATGCGGAACATCCTGTTCGCCGAGACCGACCACAGCAGCGCCCACCAACAGCAGTTCTTCGATTACATGCGGGCCAGCAACAGGTACCAGCTGGCCAACCACCGAGGCGTCGATCCGCAGGGCTTCCTCGCCGGCCTTCGGCACTTCGTGAGTCCCGACTACGCGCTCGTGGCGAGCCCGACGTTCGACGCCGCGGTTCGCTCCGCCGTCACCGAGCTCCGCCTGACCGGCAAGCCGGTGGTGCTGATCGTTGCCGCCGGACGCCACGCCTGGGTGCTCACCGGTTCCACAACGACCGCCGACCCGGCTCTCACGACGGACTTCCGGGTGGTCAGCGTCCGGATCGTCGGCCCGCTCTACGGTCGGCAGAGCATCAACGGGTACGACTCGCCGCCGGACACCAGCATCTCGTACGCCACCCTGCGCCGGTTCCTGCTGCCGTACCGCTTCCCATTCTCCGGCACACCGTGGACCGGCCGCTACCTGACGTTCCAGGGGATCCGCCCAACGGCAGCCGCGGGTGTCGTGCCACTGGCCCTGTAGCGACCCGATCAGTAGCCGTAGCCCCCGCTGGGAGAGGGAGACGGCACGGCGCCACCCGTGCCGGTGACCGGGGCGACGAACCAGATGCCGCCCACGCCCTGCCCGGTCGTGTCACCCGACGTGGCGTCCGCGGCGTAGAAGTAGACCGCCCGGCCGTTGTACGTCACCTGGAGCGACCCGTCGGGCCGGGCGAACGTCCCGAGCGCAGCGCTCACGCCGGTGCCGGCGAGCAGCTGGGTGCCCGCGGCGATTGTGAGCGGGGGCCAGGCCGTTGCACAGCCGCCGGTGCAGGACGAGCCCCCTGCCGGGTCCGAGGTGCGGACGTACAGAGTCATCCCACCCGCGCCGGTCAGATACGTTCCCAGCGTCGGCGAGGTGCCTGTTCCGACCATGATCGACGCTCCCGCGGCGGGGACGCCGGGTTCGCTGCTGGCCGGCGGCGTGGGGGCCGGAAAGCCCGCAGATGTGCAACCGGCAACGGCAACGCTCGCAACAAGGACGAGACCGTGAAGAGAGATGCGGGGGACGCGCATCGCACAACCTCTCGAGCCGGGCCCGAAGGTCAGGGCCGATCCACACGGTACGTCAGACGGCGGGAACGGGTTCTCGTCCGGACGGGCTGGCCTCCTACCGATCGGCCAACGACGCCTGACCCGTGGCAGCCTAACGCCCTATCATGGGCAAGCGTTCGTAGATATCTACAAGTGTTTGAGCATCCGAGGGTCGAGGTTTCCGATGGCCACCCGCAGGGCGTCCTGCTCTCCGCGTTTCCCCCCGAGTGGCCTCAGCGGCTCCGGGCTCGAAGGTCGGCATGGTGGTCGACGGCCTCAGTGACCAGGCTCACCACGTGCGGGTCGTCCAGCGAGTACACCTGCCGGCGTCCCTCGGCACGCGCCGAGACGAGCCCGGCCAGCCGCATTCGGCCGAGGTGGTGGCTCGCGGTGGCCACCGACACGCCGAGTTGGGCGGCCAGGTGTCCCACGTCGCAGGCCTGTTCGCTCAGCAGCCACAGCAGTCGCACCCGAACCGGTGAGGCGAGCTGGGCGAACGTGTCCGCCGCCTGCAGGAAGTCGTCCGGCTGCACCCGCTCCCGATCGATCGTGCGGCTGGCGGGCTCCGCCTGCTGGTTCGTCACCCCCATTGCATAGCACATATCCATCACCCGTACAGAGCGGAGTTGATCATGCAGACGAGCGACCCCGATCTCCAGCAGGTGCCCCGGGAGACCGTCGGGTTCGGCGGCCTCGGCGCCAAGCTGAACTGGCTGCGGGCCGCGGTGCTGGGCGCCAACGACGGCATCGTGTCCGGCTCGGGCATCACCATCGGCGTCGCGGCGGCCGACCCCACAAACCTGCACGCCATCATGCTCGCCGGGGTCGCCGGCCTGCTGGCCGGCGCCTCGGCGATGGCCATGGGCGAGTACGTCTCGGTGTCCAGCCAGCGCGATGCCGAGGAAGCGCTGATCGCCAAGGAGCGCCACGACCTCGAGCACACCCCCGCGGAGGAGTTCCACGAGCTGGTCGACGTCTACCGCGGTCAGGGGCTTTCCGAAGCGACCGCGAGGACCGTCGTGGAGGAGCTGACGGCGCACAACACCCTGGCCGCGCACCTGCGCGCCGAGTTCGGCGTGCACCAGGAGGAGCTGACCACTCCCTGGCACGCTGCGATCGCATCCGCGGTGTCGTTCACGGCGGGCTTCCTGCTGGCACTCGCGTCGATGCTGTTCTGCGCAACCGAGTTGCGGATCCCGGTCACGGTCATCGTCGCCCTGGTCGGACTGTTCCTTACCGGCTGGACGAGCGCGGTCATCTCCGGCTCGTCGAAGGCCCGCCCGATCCTTCGCAACGTCCTGGGCGGCGCGGCCGCCATGCTCCTTACCTGGGGCATCAGCCGGTTCTTTGGCGTGGGCCTGGGCTAGGGCCCGGCGTGCGCCGGAAGGCCGCGGGTCGACGACCCGAGGCCACCCTGGCCCTGTCGGCCGCGATCCGGCAGGGCCTTCATGGGAGGTTCCTCATCTTCGCCCAAGGGGTGCCACAGGGTGCGCCCATAGGTTTGATCGGTGGCCCGGGCTACCGGGCCCCCACGAGGAACCCAGATGAACGCGTCAATCCATCGGCTTGGCCTGGTGACCGCCGCGCTCTTCGTCGTCGTGACCATCGGTGGCTTCTTCGTGGTCGACGGCTATCTCTCGGCCAACCGGATCACGTCCGCGGGCGTGCCGGTCGCCACGGCGAGCGTGTCGCCGTCCGCGGCGGCGACCGGGACCCTCCCGCCCGAGCTGGTATACGTGCGGCCGGCTCCATCGCCCGAGGTCATCCATGTCACCAGGACCGCTTCTCCGGAGCCGCCGCAGACCGTTCACGTCACCGTGCCCGGCTCCGGCGGCGAAGGCGACGGCGGCGAAGGCGGCAACGAGACCGGTGGCGACGACTGATGGCGCCGGCATCGGTCCCCGGTCCAGCGAAGCCGCGCCCAGCCGTGCAGCGGCCCAACCCGACACGTCTGCGCTTCGCCCTGGGCACCGGCGGCATTGCCGCCCTGTCGGCGCTCCTGACGGCGATCGTCGCGCCTCCTTCCGCCACCAGCCCATCGTCGCCGGTCGCGATTCCTGTAGCGCAGTCCACGGTCACACAACAGCGTCCGATCCAGTATGTCCAGCTCTCAGCGGGGGAGGCTCCCCCGCCCGGCGCCACGGTGATCGACGCGAAGGCTCCGAAACCGATCACGATCGTGACAACCGTGCCGGCCCCGGCCCAGCAGCCCGTGGTGGTGCGCACGACGCAGTCCGGAACGGTCGTGCCATGATCGGTGCAGACCGGCAAATCCAGACCACCCGCGCGCCACGCGAAGTCCCGCCGGCGCCGATCGTCCCGGTGTCCGTGGCGACGACCGCGATGGGTGGTCGCCTCGTCGTCCACCTCGCGGCTACAGGTGAGGAACGGTGTGCCCGACACGATGCCGAGCGCGCACTCTCGCGGATCACCCGCTGGGCAGACCGCCTGAGCCGGCACCTCGATACTTCCGAGCTGTCCACCCTGAATGCCGATCCGCGCGCGGTCCTGACCGTCGGCCCGACGCTGGGGATCGTCCTGCGCGCCGGGCTGGATGCGGTCGACGAGAGTGGCGGCCTGGTCGACATCTCCATGCTCGATGCCCGTCTCGCTGCCGAGGGGTCGGCCGACGCACCCTCGCCCGGTGCGGCGCCGCGAGACTGGTCCATCGCGCTCGGCCCGTGTCGGACAGCGGTTGTTCACCGCTCTCCGGGGGTCCGCTTCGACCTCGGTGGTGTCGCCAAGGGCTGGCTCGCCGATCGCGGCCTCGACCTGCTCTCCGCGTGGCCGAGCGCCGTTATCGACGCCGACGGCGATCTCGCCGTGCGGTGCGCCCCCGGGCAGCTCTGGGCGGTGGGCCTCGACGACCCGCGTACCGACGGCGCCACCCTCGCGATCCTTCACCTGTCCGTGCCGGACGGTGGCCAGCCCGTCCGCTGGGGCGTCGCGACGTCGGGCACCTCGGTCCACCGCTGGCGCCACGGGGATCGGGTGCACCACCATCTGATCGACCCGCGGACGTCCGCTCCGGCGATCACGGACGTCGTGCAAGCCACCGTCGTGTGCGGGTCCGCCCTCCGAGCCGAGGTCCTGGCCAAGACGGCAGTCATCGCTGGCTCCGCCGACGGAATGGCACGGCTCGAGCGAGCCGGCGTGCAGGGTGCCGTCATCCTCACCGAGGGAGGCGAGACGCTGGCCCTGCCCCAGACGCTCGCGCTGCTGGCGGCATGAGGGACCTCCGATGATCGAGTTTCCCGAGCGTCGGGGTGCGGCGGTGCCGCAGGCCCGGCCACGGCCCATTCGCCGCGGCCCCGTCTATCGCGGCCTGCCCCGGCCCATCCAGGCGGTTGCCTGGCTGGCCGTGGCGGCGATCCTGGGGAGCGTCATCGGCGCGACGTTGCCCGAGGCGTTGCGCGCCCTCGGTGCGACCGCGGCCCTCGCGCCAGGCAAGCTCGCCTGGTATGGAGTGCGCGCCACCGGCTTCCTCGCCTACTTCGCGATCGCTGGATCTGTCATCTACGGTCTGCTGCTGTCGACGAAGCTTCTCGACGCGATCGCGCACCGGCCGGTCAGCTTCGCCCTGCACAAGGACCTTGCCCTGGTTGGCCTGGCGCTGTCCGGCCTGCACGGGCTCCTGTTGCTCGCTGACCACACGTACACCTTCACCCCAGCCGCCATCGCGATCCCGTTCGCATCGCCGTATGCACCGGCCGCGGTCGCCGTCGGCCAGCTCGCCTTCTACGTCATGGCGATCGTCACGGGCAGCTTCTACGTGCGCCGGCAGATCGGCCAACGCGCCTGGCGAACCATCCACTACCTCACGTTCCTGGGGTTCGTCGGCGTGACCCTCCACGGGATCACCTCGGGATCGGACACGTCTGCGCCATGGGCCACCTGGGCATATCTCGTCCCGACGGCGGCCGCCTTGTTCCTCCTCGTCTACCGCGTCGCGGTGAGCGTTTCCCAGCGCCCCGCGACCCGGACCGCTGGCTGGCGCCTGTCGCCCGGCGCCAGCGCGAACGACCTGACGACCGCCGCCCCCTCCGCCGCCGGCAGCAGAACCCGCCGATGACGACGCCGTTCGAACCCCGCCTGCTGGCCGGACCTCCGCCGGCCTCTGGCCCCGAACGCCTCGAGGAGCACCGCGCCCGACTCGGCGCCCTGCCACCGTCGACTGACCGCCGGGACGTGATCTCCGTGGTCGAGGCGAGCGGCCTGCTCGGTCGGGGCGGCGCCGGCTTCCCGGTCGGGCGCAAGTGGCGGGCGGTCGCCGAGCACTCCGCCGGCGATGCGGTCGTCGTCGTGAACGGCGCCGAGGGCGAGCCGCGGAGCGCAAAGGACCGCGTCCTGATGGAACACCGACCCCACCTGGTGCTCGACGGCGCGGCCGCGGCCGCCGAGGCGGTTGGCGCACCGGACGTGATCCTGTACGTGGGCACTGAGCACACGGCGGCGCGTCGGGTTCTGGCCCACGCGATCGCCGAGCGCGAGCGCGAGTCCGGCGTGCGCGTCCACCTCGTGGCCGCGCCCGTCGGCTACATTGCGGGCGAGGCCACGGCCGTGGTGCACTACCTCAACGCGGGCGACGCGCGCCCCACGTTTTTGGATGCGCGGCCCCACGAACGGGGGGTCGCCGGCCGCCCGACGCTCGTGCAGAACGTGGAGAGCCTCGCGCAGGCTGCTCTCATCACGCGCTTCGGCGACGAGTGGTACCGCGAGGTCGGCCGGGGAGCGACGCGCGGGTCCGCGCTCATCACGGTGAGCGGGGCGAACGGTCGACCTACCGTTCGCGAGATCGAGTACGGCACCCCGGTCGGCGAGGTAGCCCGGCTTTCAACTGCCGCGTCATCCGCATCCGCCGTGCTGCTGGGCGGCTACTTCGGCGCCTGGACATCGTTCGACGACGTGCGCGATGAGCCCCTCGACCCCGTGAGGATGCGGGAGCGCGAGCTCGGCTTCGGGTGCGGCGTCGTGTCCTTCAGCGGACCCGACACGTGCGGCGTGGCCGCCACGGCCGAGATCATGACGTACATGGCGGGCGCCACGGCCGCGCAATGTGGGCCGTGCGTGTACGGCCTCGCGGACATCGCGCAGGCTGTGCGGCGTCTCGCCGACGGCACCGCGCCCGATCGCGACCTCGAGCGCATCGGCGGCTGGGCCGCGCAAGTGGACGGCCGCGGCGCGTGCCATCACCCGGATGGCGCGATTGCTCTGCTGCGGAGCGCGCTGCGCGTCTTCGCCGACGACTTCGCCCGACACCAGGCCCGTCGCCGGTGCCCGGCCGGCCGTGCCGCGGTTGCCTGACGTGGCCCAGGTGCTGCGCCTCGATCCGATCCGCTGCGACGGCTACGGCGTCTGCGCGGTGCACCTGCCGGAACGCATCACGCTCGACGAATGGGGCTACCCGGTGATCGAGCCGGGTCCTGTTCCGGAGCGGCTCCTGTCTCGCGCGCGCCGCGCGGCCGATGCCTGCCCGGTCCTCGCGCTCAGCCTCCGACAGGCCGCAGTGGCCCCAGCCACGACCGGCTCTCGAGCCGGGATTCGCCCGGCCAGGACCGGCGCCTAGAGACTGCGACAGTTGCCGGGGCGCATCCCAGCTCGGCCCGGCACACGTCACGTTCGGGCTGGCCTGCTCACCGATCCCGTAGCCGGCCGACGGCGAGGCGGCCGCAGGAAGACGAGGAAAGCCAGCCCGACCACGCCGAGCGTGAAGAGGTGCGTCGTCACCCAGAGCTGATCGAGCAGGATCAGATCGGCCAGGGTGACAGTGGCGACGATCGCCCCGAGGGCGAAACGCCGTTCTCGTGCGAGCTCGCCCGCATCATCGCCGTTGCGGCCGCCCCGCACGCACGCACCCCGGAGAGCCTGACGTCCCGGGGTTCGGGGGTGCTCGAGTGGCGGCCCAGGGAGCGGTCGCCTCCCAGATGCCCACCGTCGGTCAGCCGTGGAGCGTGATGGCACCCGTCGTCTTGTCGACGACGATCGGCAGCGCGGTGAGCGCGACCGGCGCCGGGCCCTGCAGCACGTCCGCGTTGTGGGTCGGATCGAACACTGCCCCGTGGCAGGGACAGAACAGCAGGCCCGACGGCGAGTCGTACTGGACCGTGCATCCCTGGTGCGTGCACACGGCGTCGAACGCCACGACGCTGCCATCGGCGAGCCGGATCAGCACCGCCGGATCGCCGCTCGTTGGGTCCGTGAACGGTTGCGCGGTCCGCGGTTGGAGGCTGCTCAGGCTGCCGATCTGCCCGGCGACCGGAGCTGCCGACGCGGCCGGACCCGCAGATGCGGCGGGAACTCCTGCGCTAGCGCCCGGGACCGTCGCCGACGGCGACGGCGACGCAGGCGCCAGCGCGACCGCGTCGCGACCGCGGAGCAGCCCTCCGAAGCCTGCCAGACCTCCCACGGCCAGCGCGCTGGCGGCGATCAGTCCGCCCTGGAGAAGGGCCCGGCGCTCCGGGGAAACCGCCGCCGCATCGCCGTCCGGGGCGAGCCACCCCGGGAACGGGACGTGGAGCACCGCCAGGCCGCCGTTGCCGGCGAGAGCCAGCGTCAGCCATCCGGCCGCGTAGGGTAGGTCCGGCCCGTAGTAGTAGGGATGGACGCTCCACGACGCGGTCAGGAAGAAGAGCAGCGAGACCGCCGCGCCGCCGGCCGCGCTGGCCCGGTAGAGCAGCCCCGTCAGGGCGCCCAGCCCGATCGCGATCTCCCCGATCGCCATCAGCACCCCGATGAAGATCGGGTTCGGCAGCGCGAAGACGGTGACAAGGCCGGCGAGCGGGCTCTCGTGGGTGAAGGCGATCAGCTGCTCGGAGATGGATCCAGGACCAGCGGAGTTCAGGAAGCGCGGATCGAGGAACTTGTCGATCCCCGCGTAGAGGAACGTGGCGCCGACGAAGAACCGCAGCGGCAGCAGCGCCTGGAAGAACCGTCGATCCGCAACTGGGGCGGCGCGCGCGCGTTCGGGCCGGCCCCGCGCTGCGGCGCCCGACCGAAGCGCGCTCTCCTGGAACTCTGGGCGACGGGTCGTTGGGCGGGGGCGCTCGCGCCGGCTCATGTTCTCCTCTCGACCTGGAATGGACGCCCATGATGCGGGATGCGCGGTCGGATGCCGATATCCGCGCGGTTGAGTTAGGGCAACCTGCGCGAGTGACCGAGCGGGGGCCTGGAGGCAGGAGCCCGGGATGGCGCGCCGATCGGAGCGTCGAGCTACCGCTCGAACCGCATCCCGCCTGGCGGCAGGTAGCTCGGCGCTGCCATCCCGGCAGGGACGTGCTGGTCCGGCACCGGCGTCCTCGCCACGAGGCTGACGGGGATGACGCCCGCCCAGGCCGGCCAGGTTTCGTCACCCGGCTCGTCGTGGGCGCCATCGGCCCGGATCTTGGCCGAGGCCTCGGCCAGGTCGGTCCAGAGGACCGTCGTCTGGCGGATCTCGTTCGGGGTCGCAGGTCGGAGCTCCGCCCAGCGTCCCGGATAGAGGTGCTCGACGAAGGACTGGAGCGCGGCCAGCGTCTCCGCCTCGCCCTCGACCGGGTGGGCGCGACCAAGGACCATCACCGAGCGGTAGTTCACCGAGTGGTCCAGCCCCGAACGCGCAAGCACGAGGCCGTCGAGGATGGACGCGGTGATGCAGACCGCGGCGCCGCCCTTCGTCGCGCGCACCATCCGGCTCGCCGCCGAGCCGTGCCAGTAGAGCCGATCACCCTGCCGCCAGATCGAGGTCGGGGTGACATAGGGCTGCCCGTCGAGAACCCAGCCGACATGCCCGACCAGCGCCGCATCGAGGATCGTGTCGATGGTCGCCCGATCGTATCGCCCGCGGTCGGGCTTCCTGCGAAGGCGGACGCGGTCGCTGGGCGGCGCCGACGGCTCCGCCGAATGAGGGTCGCTCGTCATCGCTTGGCTCCATCCGTCATCAGGGCTCAGTCAGGCCCGATGGTAGCAAGCACGAGCCCCGCGAGACGAACCCGTGTCGCCGCGGGCGGGGCTCCACAGACGGCACGAGGAGTGAGCCGGCGCCCCGGACGGACTCCCACCACCAATACGCACGCAGCGTCCTCGACTGATACCTCGAGGTCGGCCGAGCGGTCCCCTGATCTCGCCGCACGGTTCCCGCCTCGGTTGTGAACGCCCCGGTGTGGGAGACTCCCCACCATGGCTCCCGGCGAGGTCGCGCGTCTCTACCACCGACTGAGCTCGTACTGGTACGTCCCGGGCGCCGAGTGGCCGCCGCCGATCGACCACCCGCTGGTGCGCCAGGACTTCGTCCCCAACCACCGCCCGACGTTCCCACCCCATCGGAAGGGCTACCCCGACGGTCTGCCGTCGGTCGAGCTGCCGGCGGCATGGCCTCGCGTCCCGGCACCGACAATCGAGGTGCTGGCCGGGCGCCACACGCCGGCAACCCGGCCGCTGGACCTCGAGGGGCTGGCCCGCATCCTCCACCTTTCGGCGGGCGTCGTGCGGGTCGCGGTGCGCCGGGACGGGCGCCGGTTCCTGTTCCGGCCGGCCGGGTCGGCAGGCGGCCTCTTTCCACTCGAGCTGTACGTCGCTGCGCACGGGGTGCGCGGGCTACCCGACGGCGTCCACTGGTACGACCCTGTCGACCACGCGCTTCGGCAGGTGGGACCGGCGCCCTCGGGCGAGGCGACGACGCTCGTCGTTACCGGGATCCCCTGGCGGACGGGCTGGCGGTATTCGGAACGCGGGTTCCGCCATCTCTACTGGGACTGCGGCACGATGCTCTCCCACACGCTTTCGCTCGCCGAGTCGGGTGGCCACCAGGCTCGCCTCTACACGCGCTTCCCGGACGCGGCCGTCGCCCGGTTGGTGGGCGCCGACGGGGTCCAGGAGTTCCCGCTGGCCCTCGTCACGTTGGGCAGCGGCGAGCCGGCGATCGTGCCCGGCGGCGATGCGGAGGCCGGGACGATCGACGCCGCCGCGGTCGAGTTCCCGCTCGTGACGCTCGCCCAGCACGCTGGTGACGGCGACCGGCTCGGCGAGCCGTGGCCGACCCCGCAGCCGATTGCGGGCGACCTGCCGGCGTCCGACGACCTCGACGCGGTCATCCTTCGCCGCGGATCGGCGAGGGCGCTCGACGGGACGGCCGCGCTCGACGCGCGGACGTTCGAGCTCTCCCTCGCTGCGTCGCTGCGCGGGACGCGGGTGGTGCACTTCGTCGCCGTCCACGCCGTCGAGGGGCTCGAGCCGGGGCTCTACCGGTGGCCGGACCTCGAGCGGCCGCTGCGGCGCGGCCCCCTCCGAGACGAGCTGTGGATCGCGTGCCACGAGCAGGACCTCGGGCGCGACGCCTCGTTCGTGCTGGTCAGCGCCGTCGATCTCGCCCAGCTTGACAACCGCGGGTACCGCGACGCCCAGCTCGATGCCGGCCTCGTCGAGGGCCGCCTGCATCTCGCCGCGTATGCGATCGGCATCGGCGCCTCGGGGATGACGTTCGTCGACTCCGAGCTCCCAGCCCTCCTCGGGGAGCCGCTGGCGGGGCTGCTGTTCACCTGCGTCGGTGTCCCGTTCCATCGCACCAAGCGCGCCGGCGCGCCGCGGTCCCCGACGGACGTGAGCGGCTGATCCGTTCGGTCTCGCGCCGCCGGGATCAGGTGCCACCGTCGCCAAGGCGACGCGCCCTCTTCGGCAGCCGGGCAACTCCCCGCCACGGGCCACGCCCGTCGACATCGCGCTCGCGGAAACACCATTGGGTGGGTTGGGTGAGTGTCCCTGCGCACAGGTGGGCCGCGTCTCGTGCGCCGAAAGGCCGTGCGGGGTCGGTGTGGCAGTGGCGCCCCCGGACGGACTCGAACCGCCGACGCAGGCCTTAGGACGGCCTCGCTCTATCCACTGAGCTACGGGGGCGTGCGTCCCGATCGTACTCCACCCGGCCGGGCGGACTGCTCGGGCGGGCCACGGAGCGCCTCGCCGTACAATCGCCGCGCGATGGACCCGGCCTCCCGCTCCACTCCCCTCCCCGATCTCGTGCTATGGCGAGGCGACGGGTGCCACCTGTGCGACGACGCGCGCGAGCTGGTGACGGCGATCCTCGCCGAGCGTGCGATTGCGAACCTGCCGGCACCGGAGCTTCTCGAACGCCGGATCGCGGACGACGCCGAGGCGCAGCGGACGCTCTTCGAGGTGATCCCGGTCCTGGAGCTCGGCGGGCGGCGGCTGCCGCTGGCGCTCCGGGCGGGCCCGATCCGCGCCTTCCTGGCGGACGGGCTCGACGGCGGGCCGGGCGGCGGGGGCGGCGAGCGTCCCGACCTGCGGGAGGCGTGACCCCATGCCGCCGTCCGAGCTGACGCTGCTGCTGGCCTTCGGGGCCGGGATCATCAGCTTCGTCTCGCCCTGCGTGCTCCCGCTGGTCCCGGCCTACCTTGCCCAGCTGACCGTGGTGGCGGTCGTCCGGGGAGACGGCCCGGCCGTCGCCGGCACATCGCGCTGGCTGGCGGTTCGCCACGCGGTCGCCTACGTGTTCGGGTTCGCCGCCGTCTTCACCTTTCTGGGCGTGAGCGCGACGTTCCTGGGCGGAGGCCTCTACGACTTCCTGCCGACGCTCCGGGTGGTCGGCGGGCTGCTGCTGATCGTGATGGGCCTGAACCTCGCCGGGATCCTGACGGTGCCGGCGATCCAGCACATCCTGCAGCGAACGTGGCGGCCGCTGGAGGCCGGCGCCTCCGCCCAGCTGGCCCAAGCCGGCGGGACCGTCTCGCTGTCCGGTCGGCGTGACGCGAGCTCCGGCCCGGGCATGGGCGAGCGGCTGGGCGGGCGGCTCGTCGCTGCCCGCGGCGGCTGGCTGGCGTCGTTCGGGCTGGGGGTGGTTTTCGCGGTGGGCTGGACGCCCTGCATCGGGATCATCCTGGGCAGCATCCTCACGCTTGCCGCCACGTCCGGGCAGACGCTCCAGGGTGGCCTCCTCCTGTTCGCCTACAGCCTGGGACTGGGCCTTCCGTTCATCGCGCTCGCGCTGGTCTACGACCGTGCGCCCGCGATCACCCGGCCGCTGGTTCGCAACGGCGGCGCGGTCAGCCTCGTGGGCGGCCTGCTGGTGGTCGTGATCGGCGTCGCGATGGCCTTCGACTGGCTGTCGCTCATGGCGCGCCTGGCGCCCGGGGTCTAGGCCCGGTGCCCGACGCCCCCGAGCTGCCGGCCGGTGCCCCGGAGGCACCCGAGACGCGTCGCGGCCTGGTCGGGCCGTTCACCGCCCGCCATCTCGCCGTCGCGCTCGGAAGCGTGGTGATCGTGACCGCGATCCTGCTCGTGGCGACGGCGCCCATCGCCACGCTGCCGGCTGCCGGAATCGCGCCGCAGCCCACCCAGTACGCGATCGGACCCGCCGTGGAGGGGCTCCGGGTCGGGGACCTCGCCCCGGAGCTCCAGGTGGCGGGAACCGACGGCGGCCCGGCGCCGCTGCTGAACCTCTCCGGCGCGCCGGTGCGCCTCGCCGATCTGCGCGGCCACCCGGTCTGGATCAGTTTCTGGGCAAGCTGGTGCCCGCCCTGCCAGGATGAGACACCGGTCCTGCGGGACACCTTCAACGCGTACCGGGCCCGCGGCCTTGCCCTGGTCGCGATCAGCGTCCAGGAATCCACCGTGGACGACGTGCGCGCGTATGCCGTCAAATACGGGCTCGACTACACGGTCGCCGCCGACCTGGCCGGGGACGTGTTCCGGCGCTACCGCATCTACGGCCTGCCGACGCAGGTCTTCCTCGACGCGAACGGGATCATCCGGTCGATCGTCCAAGGGCCGGTCGACGCGGACATCGCCGATGCCAACCTCGCCCTGATCGGGCTTCCGCCGGAGACGGCGTCACCGCCGGGCAGCCCGGCGACGCCACCCCCAGCCCCGACCGCTCCCTAGGCGAGCGGCTCCCAGGCGAACCGGTCCCGGTCCGGAACCAGGCGTCCCACCGGCCGTTCGCGCTCGTGCGACAGGACCACGGTCCAGCGCTCCGCGGCGGCGCGGGCGAACAGGGACGCCTTCTGGGCAACCGAGTCGAGCGGGAAGTCGTCGAAGGCCGGGATCCAGCGCGGGTTCGCCGACCAGGGCCGCATCGCGATGTCGCCGAGGAACGCGAGCGTCCGGCCCGGCGCCCGCACCACGATCGCCTGGTGACCGGCCGTGTGTCCTCCGGTGGGCACCGCCCAGACGCCGGGCAGCAGCTCCACCTCGCCGTCGGCCGCGCCCTCCTCGCCCCAGGCACGCACGAGGCGCAGCTCCGGCTGGTCGTAGGAGGCGGCGATCCGCGGGTTGGCGTCCAGCGCGATCTCCCATTCGGCGCGCTGCGCCACGATCCGGGCGCGTGGGAACGCCCGGCTCCCGTCCGCCCGGAGCAACCCACCCGCGTGGTCGTAGTGGAGGTGGCTCATGGCCACGATGTCCACGCTGGCGGGATCGAACCCGGCCGTCACGAGCGCCGGCACCACCGGCCGCCCCTGCAGGCCCCGCCACGTCCGGCCGCGCTCGCCGAGCCGCTCCCCGATCCCCGTCTCGACCAGCACGCGTCCCGCGGGCGTCTCGATCAGCAGGCAGTTGAGGGCCTGGAGGAGGCGGCCATCGGCGTCGATCTCGTCGGCCACGAGCCGTCCCCAGAGAACCCGCGGGACCGGCCCGAACAGCGCCCCGGCGTCCGAGCGGAACGTGCCGGCCTGGACCAGCGCGACGCGAATCCCGGCGCCCAGGTCCGCCGACCAGTGGACCGCGTCGTTGAGCGCCACGAACCCGCCCTCAGTCCCCCGGCGCCGGGTCCGCCCGGCGGCCGGCCGCGAAGTCACGGTGGAACGCCGACGCGGTGGGCTGGCTCTGACCCTGGTACTTCGACCCGAGCCCGGCGCTCCCGTAGGGCCGCTCGACCGGGCTGGACATCCGGAAGAAGCTGATCTGGCCGATCCGCATGCCCTGGTAGAGCGCGATGGGCAGGCTCGCGACGTTCGACAGCTCGAGCGTGAGGTTGCCCTTCCAGCCCGGATCGACATAGCCGGCCGTGGAGTGGATCAGGAGGCCCAGCCGCCCAAGACTGCTCTTGCCCTCGAGCCGGGCGACGAGGTCGTCCGGCAGCTCCACCCACTCGAGCGTCTGGCCCAGCACGAACTCGCCCGGGTGGAGGATGAACGGCTCGTCGCCGCTGATGGCCAGGAGCTCGGTCAGGTCAGGTTGCGACTGCCGAACGTCGATGTACGCGTAGCGGTTGTTGCGGAAGACCCGAAAGCTCCGGTCCAGGTGGAGGTCGACCGAGCTGGGCTGGAGGTCCACCGGATCGTAGGGCGCGATCCGGACGCGCCCGGACTCGAGCTCCGCCCGGATGTCGCGGTCGGACAGCACGCTCACGGCGCCACGCCCGGCCCGCCCTCGCGCTGGGCGAAGAGCGAGTCGACCTCCCGCTTCAGCGTGGCGAGGTCCTCGAAGCTCTGGTAGACGCTCGCGAAGCGGATGTAGGCGATATGGTCCAGCGCGCGGAGCTTGTCCATGGCCAGCTCCCCGACGCGGGCCGACTCCACCTCCGTCGTTCCCCCCGCGCGCAACAGCGCCTCGATCTCGTCGGCGGCCCGTTCCGCGGACCCGTCCGCGACCGGTCGCCGCGTCAGCGCCTTCCGCAGCCCAGCCGCGAGCTTGTCCCGGTCGAACTCCTGGCGGGCCCCGTCCCGCTTGACCACCACGAGGCGCGCCGCCTCGATGCGCTCATAGGTCGTGAAGCGGGCGCCGCAGGCGGAGCACTCCCGGCGGCGGCGGATCGTGGCGGCCTCGTCGAGGTCGCGCGAGTCCACGACCCGCGAGTCGCGCGACTCGCATTGGGGACAGCGCACCGGCAGCTCCTCGCACCTGGGGCCACTACATCTGGTGGTGTTGGCGCACGATACCACGAAATAGCGGCGATTCCGCGACGCTGCTGGACGACCAGGCGAACCGCCCACATGGGGCCCGGATGCGCGAGCCGGGCCGCTGGCTCAGCGTTCGGGGCGGCCGCTGAACCAGCGCGGCGACGTGGGCGACGGCCGGGGCGAGCGCACGTTCGTCCCGATCTCCGCGATCGTCTCGCGGGCATGAAGGATGTTCAGGTAGCCGCGCTTGATCGCGATCTGACCCTCCGCCTCGCGGGCGCGGCCGACGCTGGCGGCGGAGAGCACACCGCAGCCGTGGTCGATCATCTCCACCGCGCGAGCCGCTCGCTCGAGCTCTTCCGCGAGCCGCGCGCGCAGCTGCTCGTACCCGGCGGGCACGCCGAGGGCACCTGCCTCGTCCTGGTATCGCCTGAGCGCATCGCGGGCCGCGTCGAGCGTGTCGACGATGCTGTCCGGTGCGACCTGGCCGCGCCGAACGGCGTCGATCCGCTCGCTGGCGCCGGTCAGGCTGGACTCGACCCTGGCGGCGAGGTCCCCGGATGCCTGGCGGAACGCGTCCAGGTCCCGCGTCTCGGCCACGACGCGGGCGGTCCGCCGCATCACGAGCAGGACGGCGGCCACGATGAGCACGAACAGGAGGAGCGGGATCCCCAGCAGCAGCGAGGTCATCGCGCCTCGTCTCCCGGCCGGCCCGGGCGCGCAGCGCCACCGGCGTCGGGCACCGGCTTGAGGAGCACCACGATCCGCACGGTCTGGCGTTCTCCCTGCGTGAGGCTGTCGGGCTGGGTCGAGCGCGCGCGGGTCAGGAGTGCCCGCGCGATCACGAGGCGCTGGATCTGCTGGGTTCCCTCGTTGAGCTGCGTGATCCTCGCACGCGCATCATGCGCTCCACCGGATAGTCGTCGAGGTGTCCATAGCCGCCCAAGACCTGCACGGCGTCGGTGGTGACTGCCATGGCCGCGTCCGCGCGACGAGTTTACACAGCGCCGACCACGGGCCGGCGTCCGCCGCGCGGGCCTCGGTCTGCTCGCAGTCCGCGGGCGCGGGAGAGCGCCCGCGCCCCGTGTGGCCACTGCCCGCGGCCGGTTAGTCCTCGTGGTCGTAGGGACCGCGCAGCGTCTCCAGGGCGTGGTCCAGCACCGGCTCGAGCACGGCCAGCGACTCGAGCGCCGCGCGCGGGCTGCCCGGCAGGTTGACGATCAGCGTCCGGCCCCGCACGCCCACGACCGCGCGGGACAGGATCGCCGTGGGAGTCTTCGCGCGGCCGTCCGCCCGCATCGCCTCGGCGAAGCCGGGGACCTCGTAGTCGATCACGGCGAGCGTGGCCTGCGGCGTGACGTCGCGGGGTGTCAGGCCCGTGCCGCCGGTGGTCAGGATCAGTGGGTGGCGCGCCGCCGCCGCGACAAGCATCGACTCGATCCGCCGGCGCTCATCCGGAACGATCTCGCGCTCAACGGCGAACCCGAGGCCCCCAAGGCGCGCGGCGATCTCCCCACCGGAGACGTCTTCGCGCTCGCCCGACGAGCTGCGGTCGCTGACGGTGAGGACGAACGCCGTCCGGGGCCTCGACGCCATCGATCACGGCCCCGGCCGGCGCGGCGCACGGCGGATCCCGCCGGTCCGCGCCGGGCCGCGCACGCCCTTCGCCCGCATCACCGGCGGCCCTGCGGGAAGGAAGCCCCTGCCGGGGGCGGCCGGGGTGGGCGGGGCGGCCGGATGCCCGGCGACCGGATGTCCGGCGGCCGGATGCGGGGCGACGGCCGCGGGCGTGGCGTCCGAGCCTTCCCGCCGCCACTCGCCGGACTTCCCGCCCACCTTGCTCACCAGTCGGACGTGGCGGATCTCCACGCCCTTCTCGACGCCCTTCACCATGTCGTACACGGTGAGCGCCGCCACGCTGGCCGCCACGAGCGCCTCCATCTCCACCCCGGTGGGCCCGACGGTGGCGGCCTCGGCGCGGATGCGCAGGGCCGATGCCGCCCGGTCCGGCGTGATCGTCACGACCAGGTCCGTCAGGGCCAGCGGATGGCAGAGCGGGATCAGCTCCGCGGTGCGCTTGCCGCCCATCACCCCGGCGATCTCCGCCACCGTGAGCACGTCGCCCTTGGGGCCGCGTCCGTCGATCACGAGGCTGAGCGTCTCCTGGCTGCAGACGACCTCGGCCTCGGCGACCGCCCGGCGCGCGGTGATCGGCTTCGCCGAGACGTCCACCATCCGCGGCCGTCCACCCCGATCCACGTGGGTCAGGCGGCGGCGATCCGCCCGCGGCTTCGATCGCTCGTCCATGCCACCTCCGTGCCGGGCGCTGCCCGGATCCGTGTCCGCGCTCAGGGACGGTCCAGCCACCACAGCCCGACGCCCGATCCGGCCGGCAGGCCGGCGACCGATTCTGGCACGACCGCGAACGCGTCGGCAGATGCCAGCGCGGAGAGCTGGTGACTCTCCTGGCCGCCCGCGAGGACCACCCGCACGCGGCCGGCCGCGTCGCGCATCGGCGCCCCGGTCGCCGCGTCCCGCAGGGCCGCAACCCGCAGGAACGCCCGCCGTCCCGCCGACTTCGTGACCGGCTCCTCCAGGACTGCCATATCCACCGGGCGCAGCAGCGCGTCCGGGCTCCGGCCGGCGAGCCGGCGGAGCGCGGGCCGCACGAACACCTCGAACGTGACGAAGACGGAGACCGGGTTGCCCGGCAGCCCGAAAAGGAGCACCGGCGGGCCAGGCTGGTCGCCGCCCCGCGGCGCGGTTCCGAACGCGAAGGGCTTGCCCGGCTGGATCGCGGCGCGCCACAGGTCCACGGTCCCCACCCGCGCGAACGCGCCGCGCACGACGTCGTACGGACCCACCGAGACTCCGCCGCTCACGATGACGAGATCCGCATCGACGAGCGCCGACCGCAGGAGCTGCAAGGTCGGCTCGAGCCGGTCCGGTGCGATCCCGACGTGGCGCGCGTCTGCTCCGGCCGCCGTGCAGAGGGCGACGAGAGCCGGCCCGTTGGCGTCCGGGATACCGGCCGGTCCAAGCTCGCTGCCCGCCCGACGGAGCTCGTCGCCGGTGGAGAGGATCGCGACCTTGGGGCGCGCGTGAACCGAGACCCGCGCGACGCTGCCGGCGGCGATGATCGCTATCTCGGCCGGCCCGATCGCCCGCCCGGCCTCCAGGACCCGGCGCCCCAGCTGGAGGTCGCTCGCCTGCGTTCGCACGTTCCTGGAGCGGGCCGCGGCCTCGTGGACGCGAATCCAGGCGGGAAGCGGCCCCGTGGCATCGCGGCCGCGCGGCGCCGCCGACCCATCCGCCGCCACCGGCGTCGTGAGCTCCACCGCCACCACCGCGTCCGCACCGGGTGGCATCGGTGCACCGGTCGCGATTCGCAGGGCGAGGCCCGGGGTCACGCTGATCTCCGAGGCACGGCCAGCCGCCACCTCGCCGGCAACGCGCAGGGGGACGGGGTCATCTTCCCGCGCGGCGGCCACGTCCGCCGAACGGATCGCATACCCGTCCATCGCCGAGTTGTCCCACGGCGGCAGGTCGGTGGCGGCGACGACATCCACCGCGAGCACCCGCCCCAGGGCGTCGGAGAGGTCCACGTCCTCGGCGGGCAGAGGGGCGGCAATGGCCGCCAGGACCTGTGTGCGAGCATCCTCGATGGGCATCAGCTCGTTCATGGACGTGACCTCGCCAGGACCGAACGTTCGTGGACCAGCCGCCCGATCCCCCGCCGGGTCAGCACGCCCACCAGCTGGCCATCGTCGATCACGGGCAGGCCATCGACACCCGCCGCGTGGAGAAGCGCCGCGGCGGGTCGCAGGTCATCCCCGGGAGCGGTCGGCGGGAGCAGGTCTGCGGGCGTCATGGCGACCGCGGCCTGGGTCCGTCTCCAGGCCGAGCGGCCCGCCCGGCGGAGCTCCCGCGGCCCTACCAGGCCCACCAGGCGATCGCCGGCCATGACCCGGACGAGCGAGGCGCTCTCCGGTCCCGACAGGACCGCCGCGAACGCGTCGAGCGTCACCTGTGGCGGCACCGCGGGAAGGTCGCGCTCCATCGCGTCGCCGACGGTGGCGCCGGCGACGAGCTCCTCCAGCACCTCCTGGCGAACCTGCGCGCCGCTTGATCCCCGGACGAACCAGCCCAGCACGGCCACGAAGATGCCGTCCACCAGGTCGCCTGTCACGGCCAGCAGCACGCCCGCCGCCATCAGCCCGATGCCGAGGAGACGCCCCGCCAGGCCGGCGACCCGCGTTCCGCGGCTCTCATCCCGGGTCAGCCCCCAGGC
This sequence comes from Candidatus Limnocylindrales bacterium, assembly GCA_031292335.1. Lineage (GTDB taxonomy): Bacteria > Chloroflexota > Limnocylindria > Limnocylindrales > CSP1-4 > CTSoil-043. The sequence continues at coordinate 25,348 of JARLHH010000171.1, forward strand.
GATCGCGCGGAGCAGCCGGCTGCCGTCCAGCGGGAAGACCGGCGCCAGGTTGACCAGGCCAACGAAACAGCTCAGCAGCCCGACGGTCGCCAGGGCGTCCCCGGCCGCCTCGGCCGTGACCCCGATGGCCCCGGGCGGGTTGATCGCCACCGAGATCACCAGGGCCGCGAAGCCGAGGCCCAGGCTGGCCGCCGGTCCGGCGATGGCGATCGCCGCCTCCCAGGCTGCCGTGCGGGCGCCGCGCTCGGCCGGCGACACGCCGCCGAAGAGCAACAGCGTCACCGAGGCGGGGGATGCGTGCGCCCGGCGCGCCACGGCCAGGTGGGCGATCTCGTGCAGGAGCACCGAGATGAAGAAGCCGGCACCGGCCGCGATCGCGACCACCCAGGAGACGCTGCCCGACCACCCCGGGTTCTGCCCGGGAAGGTCCACGGCCCCGAGCGACGCCACGAGGAACGCCACGATCAGCGTCCACGAGAGGTGCACGCGGATCTCCGTGCCCATCAGTCGCGCGACCGGGACTCCCCGCGTCAGCACGTCAGGCGCTCCGCTTCGCCATGCGGCGCGCGAGGGCCCAGGTCGCCAGCGTGAGGAGCAGGCCCACGACCGCGATCGCGACGCTTGTCTCCGTCCAGAAGTCGTACGGGAAGAGCTGGACCAGGCGGTCCGTCGCCGGGTCGAACTCCCAGTTGCCGGCCGGGAACAGGACGTCGTGGAAGAGGGTGAAGGCCTGGTCGAAGGCGAAGGCAAATGCGCTCCCGATCACGACCGCGCCCACGGCGAGGATCGCGGCGCCACGGGCGACCGCGCGCCAGAACCAGCCCCGTGCCCGCCAGCGGATCCCGCCGAGCACGAGCACGACGATCGCCGCGACCACCAGCAGGACGAACACGACGACGACGCGGTGCACGTCGCCCATGTGGGCCTGCTCGCGCTCGTTGAAGACGGGCACACCGGCCACGGCCTGGGTGAAGGTGCCCGGCCCGAGGAAGACCTCGCTCACCACGGAATCCGTCACCGCGTGCACGGTCGCCGGCGGGTAGCCGGTCCAGAGGTCGGCGCGGGTCCGGTCCTGCTCGAAGGCGATCCAGAGCGGATTGAAGAACAGGCCCACGGCGAGGCCGACCAGCCCCAGGATGGTGGCCAGCGCCACCGCGATCGCCGCCGGCGACCGGCGCGCGCCCTGCTCGCCGCTCGCCTCCGGGGTGACGGTCATTGGTCGTGGAGCGTCCGGGCCTGCTCCCACCACGTCTCGACCACGAGGTCGCTCGGCGGCGTCACCTGGAGGCGGCCCGCCGCCCGGCCGATTGCCGCGGCGAACGTCTCGAGATCCACCCCGAGCACGGATCCGAGCCCGTCGAAGCCGGCTACGGCGAACAGGTCGTGCTCGGCGGAGCCGAACCCGGCCAGGTTCAGGAGCAGGGCCTCGTCGCGCCAGCGCAGGACGTCGTTCGTGGACGCGTCCACCTGGTCCGCCAGGGTCTGGCGCCGCGTCGGCGTCTCCGAGACTTCCAGCAGGAGCCCCGTTGTGAAGATGCCCTGGCGCGCCAGGCGCTCCAGGTGGATCGGCTCGATCCGGGTCAGCTCAGCGATGGGCGGCACGGGAGCGGCTCCTCCGGCAGGGTGACGCGTGGAGGCGCCATTGTACGGTCCGGCGCTCCGCGACGACCGCGGGCGGCGCCCGGCGCAGGCTCAGCGCTTCGGCTTCTCGTCTCCCCAGTTCCAGTGGACGTCGTCGTCCTCCTGCGGGGCGCCCTTCGCGCCCTCGCCTCCGCCCGGCCCGTGGGCCGCTCCGTATCCCCCCAGCCGCGACGAGCGAACCCACCCGCGGGCAAGCAGGACCAGGGCGAGCCCGATGACACCGAATAGGGCGAGAGTCGCGAGCACCGCTTGCATGGTGAGGATGATGCGCTCTTGCGGCGCACCCCGCCCGCACCGGCGCCTCAGGGAAGCCCGGCCCCGAGCGGCGAGTCCTGCCGTCGCAACGCCACGCGGCCGAGCAACCCCACCCCGAACGCGAGTGCTCCCAGGGCATACGCCTCGACGAGCACCGGCTCCGGGAGGAGCTGGTCGAGCGACGGAACGCGCAGGGTCTGGTTGAAGGCGCGGAAGGCCAGAAAGCCGGTCGCGAAGAGCAGGGCCGGCACCCCGTCCGGTTCACCGCGCCGCCCCAGGCGGAGGGCGACCGCCGCCAGGGCGATGGCGGCGGTCGCCTCGTAGAGTTGGGTGGGATGGACCGGGCTGACCCGGCCGAACAGGGCTCCCGCATTCCCCCCGATCACCTGCTGGCCCCACGCCGCGCTGCCGGGCGGGAACACGACGCCCCAGGGGAGGCCGGTCGCGATCCCCGCGCAGCAGCCGTTGAGGAAGCAGCCGATCCGCAGGAGCACGAGCCCCGTCGCGATCGGCACCACCAAACGGTCGGCCAGGCGAGCGGTGTCCAGGTGCCAGTGGCGAGCCAGCCAGAGCAAGACCGCCCCGGAGCCGGCAAGGCCGCCGTACAGGGCGAACTCGCTCGGCTCGAGGACGAAGGCACTGGCCGGATCGGCTGCGTACCGGGAGGGCGCGAGGATCACCGCCAGGAGCCGTGCCCAGACGAGGCCGGCCAGCACCGCCGCCGCCAGGCCGCCGATCGCGGATCGCCGGCCGACGCCCATCCGGACGAGGACGCGGCCCGCGAGGCCGCCCGCGACGAGGGCGGCGAGGACCAGGAACGCGAGGTACGACCGAAGGGTGATCGACGCGCTGCCGACCGCGACGTCGATAAGGATGGGATGCAAGCGCGCTTCCCTACTTGTCGCGCGTGACGGTCCACTCCGCCCTTGCCGAGTAGCCGGACCCCTCGAAGCTCATGGCGCCCTTGATCGTGTCCTCCCCGTTGACCATAACGGGGGTCCCGGTCATCGTGCACGTACCGCTGCTGCACTGGTCGCCGAAGTCGAAGGTGATCAGCCCCTCCTCGTACACGAGCGGCAGCGTGGTCGGATCCGACTCGGTGACCGTGCCGTTCTCGCCATCCGTGCTGAGCGACGAGGCGTCGATCACGAAGGTGCCCTTCCCCTTGCCCTCCTTGTCCGCGACGAGGTCCAGGGTCATGGGCAGAGCCTTGCCGCGCAGGGCATCGAGGATCGCGAGGTCGCAGCCCTCGTCCGAGGCCTTCTTCTCGGCGGCTGCATCCATGCTGATGTCCGTGAAGGTGAGCGTGCCGCTCCAGGAGCCGTTGATGTCCATCGGGCCCTTGGTCACCGGGATCCGGAGGAAGTCAACGTACTTCCAGGTTCCGTTGACGACGCCCATCTCGTAGAAGCCCAGGTCGTTGACCCCGTCCTTCAGGTCGACGGTCAGCTCGGTCCCCCAGGCGGACAGCTTGCTGGCGCCCCTGAAGATCAGAAGGTCGCCCTGACCGCCGGCGGGGACGACGAGGCGCACCCGCAGCGTGGCGTCCGAAGTGGTGTACTCCTTCTCGAACGGCTTCCAGGTGTCATTGCCCTCTTCGTCCTGGCCTGTCCAGACCTCGAGGCTGTACGCGGGGAACGTCGAATCCCCGATCGCGCTGGCCTCGAACTCCGCCCAGTCGGCGGCGATGGACGCGGCCGACTTTGCTGCCTCGACCGGGATGAAGGCGAAGTGGGTGTAGCTGACGGCGCCGCCGGTGGCGATGGACCCGGCGCTGTCGCCCGAGCTGTACGGCCCCAGCACCCCCGTCGCCGCGTCGTAGGCGATGGAGCGCAGGCGTCCCGGATAGTTCGGGTCGGCGACGTACACGCGGGTCGGCGTCACCCGGTAGACGGCGATGGCATGGCCGTGACCTTCCGCAGCGTCCCAGATCGCGAGCTCCTGGGGCTCGCCTGTCAGCCCGATCGCCAACCGCAGGAGGTCATAGGTCAAGGTGCCGGAGTTGTCGAGATTGCTGTAGCTCTCCCAGGCTGACGGATTCGTGTGGGGCCCGGCCTGGACCACCGAGGCGAGCCGGTACCCGTCCGAGTCGTCCTGCCAGAGGGTCGGCGTCTTCTCTGGGGCGCCGTTGTTGTCGTACAGGCCGTGGAGCGGGGAGGCCCCACCGCCCAGGCGCTGGTTCACGTAGTACCAGATCTCGCTGTCGACCTGGCCCTCGCAATGGCCGCCCGGAGCCACGTAGGAGCCGTAGTTCGTGAACTCCCAGTCGTCAACGCCGGGGCGGAAGCCGGAGTCCACGGTGGCCGGAATCGTTGCCTTGTCGAGGAGCGCCAGGAAGATGTCCGAGAAGTGAGCCGCTGCGAGGGTCACCGAGCCGGCGTCGGAGGACGCGACCGGAAGCGGGTCGAGCGTGCCTCCGTCGCCGTGGTAGTAGAGCCCGAGCACCGTGGCTCCCGCCGGAACCGTCGCGGGGATCGTGACCAGGACGGCGCCCCCGCCGGCGACGATCCCGCCGTTGTCGATGCTGATCAGCGGGCTGATCGGCGTGATAGCGGACGCGAAGGTCGAGCCCGAAATCGACCGCTCCGAGACGGTGAACGCCACGTCGGCCGTGTACGTCCCCGCCGGAACCGTGATCGTCAGCCCGTCGAGGGGATCCCCGGCCTTCGCGACCGTGATCGTTCCGCCGCCGCTCCCCACGTCTGGCTCGCCAGCGCGGCGCTGGTGGCAAGGGTCAGGCTGCCCTTGACCGCGGGCGTTGCCGGCTCGGCAGGCGGCACATCGCCCTGCTCGAGGATCGGGGGCACGAGCGAGCTGGGATCGCTGATCCCGTCCACCAGCGGCGCGACGGCCAGCGGCGCCGCCGGCGACCCGGCGGCGGGAGATCCGGGGGCGCCTGAGCCCGATGCTGGAGGCCCCTGGACGCCCGAGCCGGGCGTCGCCGGGGACGAGCCACCACAGGCGGCGACCATGAGCACCGCGACCAGCGGGGCGAGCATTCGGAGTGGGAGCGAGCGGCTGCGATCCATGGAGGGCGTCCTCTCGTCGTGCGGGTCTGGGCGGGCAGGCACGAACGGGACGCGGCGGGCATTCGCGGTGAGCGTCCGCTGCTCGAGATGTTTGGGGGCCTGTGCGGCGCGTGCCAAGGGCCATTGGTCAGTGGTCGCCCGGGTCCCGCGGCGGTTCCGATCCGAGACGAGCCCGGCCCGCAAACAGGCTAGGATCGACGCGTGCTTCAGTCCCTCGCCCCTGCGCCGTGCGCCACTCGTCCCCGGCTGACATCCCGTGTCGGAGGCTTCCTCGTCCTGGCGCTGCTCGTCGTGGCCGCCTGTGGGACGAACCCGGGCGCGGCGTCCACCGGCCCCGGGGCGGCCCGCACGGCGAGCCCCGAAGCGGTGGCTTCCGAGGCGCCCGCCAGTCCGCTCCCCTCCCCGTCTCGCTCCCCGCGCCCCGCGGCGACGACCCATGCCACCACCGCGGCGCCCACCGTGAAATCGTTCTGGGCGGCCGTGACGCGCGGCCTGACGGCGGCCGGGCACCTGCAGGTGACCATCTCCGGCCCGAACCCGGGCGTGCTGCGATACCAGCCGGCCGCCTCGGCCACCCTGGCCAGCGGCCAGATCGGGTTCGTCTGTGTTGGCGGCGCGGCGTATGACGGCCAGTCGGGGTTCGCGCGCGTGCCAGGCCCGTGGGTGTGCGGCGCCAGCGCCCTGGTGAGCAGCTTCCGCAAGATCGGCGAGCCGGCC
>JARLHH010000172.1 GCA_031292335.1 Candidatus Limnocylindrales bacterium
CTGCCGCTGGCGACCTATTTCTCCGGCCCGAAGGTCAAGTGGATCCTCGACAACGTCGCAGGCGCCCGTGCCAAGGCCGAGGCCGGCGACCTCCTGTTCGGCAACATCGACAGTTGGTGCATCTGGAACCTGACCGGCGGCGTCAACGGCGGCGTGCACGTCACGGACGTCTCCAACGCCAGCCGCACGCTCATGTTCAACTACACGACGCTGGCCTGGGATCCGGAGATCACCGCACTTCTGAGCGTCCCGGCAGCGATGCTCCCGACCGTCAAGGCCTCGTCCGAGGTCTATGGCACGGCGGTCGGCGACCTGGCCGGCGTTCCCGTTGCCGGCGACCTCGGCGACCAGCAGGCGGCCCTGTTCGGCCAGACGTGCTTCTCCCCCGGCGAGGCGAAGAACACGTACGGAACCGGCTGCTTCATGCTCCTCAACACGGGCACGAAGGCAGTTCCGTCGAAGAACGGCCTCCTCACCACGCTGGGCTACAAGATCGGCAACCAGCCGGCCGTGTACGCCCTCGAGGGGTCCATCGCGATCACCGGCGCTCTCGTGCAGTGGCTCCGCGACAACCTCGGGATGATCGAGAAGTCTCCCGACATCGAGGCGCTCGCGGCCACGGTCGAGGACAACGGTGGCGTCTACTTCGTCCCCGCCTTCAGCGGCCTCTTCGCGCCGTACTGGAAGAACTCTGCGCGCGGCGTAATCGCCGGCCTGACCCGGTACGTCAACAAGGGCCATATCGCGCGTGCCGTCCTCGAGGCGACCGCGTGGCAGACCCGCGAGGTCCTCGACGCCATGAACGCCGACTCCGGCGTTCCGTTGACGGCCCTCAAGGTCGACGGCGGCATGGTGTTCAACAACCTGCTCATGCAGTTCCAGTCGGACGTCCTTGGCGTCCCGGTCATCCGCCCGAAGGTTGCCGAGACGACGGCCCTCGGCGCGGCCTACGCGGCCGGCCTCGCGGTCGGCTACTGGGCCGAGGTCGAGGACCTTCGCGCCAACTGGGCGAAGGACCACACCTGGGAGCCCAAGATGGACGCGGCGCTCCGTGACAAGGAGTACGCGCTCTGGAAGAAGGCCGTCACGCGGACCTTCGACTGGGCCGAGTAGGCTCTCTCGCATCGCAATCCGGGGCCTCTCGGCAATGCCGGGGGGCCCCGGAACACGTCAGGCGGGCGCGGCCCGCGAGCTCAATCGCGAACACACGGGATCGAGACGGATCGAGGTGAGCAGCATGGGTGAGTCGCACGCCTACGACGTCCTCGTCGTCGGCGGGGGTGCGACCGGGGCCGGCGTGCTCAGGGACCTGGCGCGGCGCGGCCTTCGCACGCTGCTCATCGAGCGCGGCGACTGGGGCACCGGGACCACTGGGCGATACCACGGGCTCCTGCACTCCGGCGGCCGGTACGTGGCCAAGGACAGGCTCGCGGCGCAGGAGTGCATCTCCGAGAACCGCATCCTCCGCCACATCGCGCCGGCCAGCATCGAGGACACCGGTGGCTTCTTCGTCGCCACCCCGGCCGACCCCGACGACTACGTCGCGGCCTTCCCGGCGGCCTGTGCAGCGGCCGACGTCGATTGCGAGGAGATCCCGGTCGCCGAGGCGCTGCGGCGCGAGCCGGCCCTGAACCCCGCCATCCGCCGCGCCTTCAAGCTGCCGGACGGCTCCGTGGAGCCCTGGCAGCTCATCGAGTCGAACATCGCGGATGCACGGGCGCTCGGCAGCGACGCGTGGTCGTATCAGCGGCTCGTGGGAATGGAGCGCGAGGGCGACCGAATCACCGCGGCGACGCTGCGTGACGAGCGCTCCGGCAGCTTGACGCGCATCACGCCGCGCTTCGTCGTCTCGTGCGCGGGTGCCTGGGCCGGCCAGATCGCCGCCATGGTCAAGGTGTCCGTCACCATGCACCCCGGCAAGGGCACGATGCTCATCTACAACCAGCGGATGACCGACACGGTGATCAACCGGTGCCACAAGTCGTCCGACGGCGACATCATGGTCCCCGTCCACACGGTCGCGATCCTCGGCACGACCGAGCAGCGCGTGGAGGACCCGGACCAGTACGAGATCACGCGCGACGAGGTGGCCGCGCTGATCCGCGAAGGCGAGAACCTCTTCCCGGACCTCGGCCGGATGCGTCTCCTGCGCGCCTATGCGGGCGTGCGGCCGCTCTACCAGCCGCCCGCGGAAGTCACCGCCGACGCCCTGAAGGATGGTCGCCAGATCTCCCGCGCGCACACGGTCCTGGACCACGCCTCCCGGGACGGCGTGGAGAACTTCGTCACCATCGTCGGCGGCAAGCTCACCACGTTCCGCAGGATGGCCGAGGACACGGTGGACCTCGTGTGCGACAAGCTGGGTGTCACGGAGCCGTGCACGACGGCGGACGCGATCCTGCCCAACCAGGTTCCCGGGAAGACGTACTGGCTGGGCCACCGGCTGGCGGAGCACGAGGCGGAGGGCGGCGGGGACAACGGGCTCCTGTGCGAGTGCGAGTTCGTCACGCGGCCTATGCTGGATGCGTTCCTGGACCGGCACCCGGGCTGCTCGCTGGATGACGTCCGGCGTGGCACCCGCCTGGGCATGGGGCCCTGCCAGGGCGGTTTCTGCACGTTCCGCGCGGCCGGCGTCCTGGGCGAGCGCGCCGGAGGGGCAGGGGCCCCAGACGTGGCCGAGCTGGCGGATCGGGCGATCCTGGGGTTCCTCAGGGAGCGCTTCAAGGGAACCCGGCCGATCGCGGCCGGCCGGCAGCTCCAGGAGCAATGGATGATCTCCGGCGTCTACGGCGGGGGGCTGGGGGTCGAATCGCTGATCGAGCACGGGACGCCCGTCGCGTCCGGGGAGGTTGTCGGTGCCCAGCGCTGACGTCGTCGTCATCGGGGCGGGCCTCGCCGGGCTGTCGGCCGCCATCGCGGCGGCGGAGTCCGGCGCGCGCGTCCACGTCGTTGCCAAGGGTCACGCCGCCACGCACTGGGGGCCAGGCGGGATCGACGTGGCCGGGATCCCGGCCGCCTCCACGCCCCGCGACGGGGTTCGCCTGCTCGCCGCCGAGGCCGGCCATCCGTACGCGTTCCTCGGGGCAGACGTCGCCGCGGCCCTCGACTGGATCCGCCCGCACCTCGCGGCCGGAGGCGTCGAGTATGTCGGGGACCTCGACACGCCGCTCCAGCTCGCCCCAACGTCGATCGGCGGGACGCGCCGCGCGGCGATCCTGCCGGCCGGCCAGGCCGCGGCGGTCTCCCCGTGGGCGGCGGGGGAGCGCCTCGTGATCTGCGGCATCGCCGGATTCAAGGACTTCTGGCCCGAGGCGATCGCGGCCAGCCTGTCGCGCGCCCGCGTCTGGGACGACGGCAACCGGCCGGCGTCCGTGACGCCGGTCAGCGTGGTCCTGCCCGGTCTCGCCGGCCGGCACAACCTCAACGCGCTCGAGATCGCCCGCCGCTTCGATGATCCTGCCTGGCGCGCC
>JARLHH010000173.1 GCA_031292335.1 Candidatus Limnocylindrales bacterium
GTGCATTTACGTACACAACCGCGTCGTGTAACCCCCCATCTTTTTGTTTGCGGGGGGGGGGTTCGCGCGGCCCGCCGGGGGGGGGCGGGGCGCGCCCCGGGGCGGCCAGGTCCACCTCCACCTGGCGCCGGAGCGCGGTCTTGAGGCCGGAGAAGCTGAAGTCGTAGGACTTCCCGAGCCACGCCCGCGGGAGGACCGCGTCACGCGCCCGCGAGCGCGCTGCGGCGGCGGCGATCGCGGGCCCGCCCGGGTATCCCAGGCCGAGCAGGCGGCCGGCCTTGTCGAACGCCTCGCCGGCGGCGTCGTCGACGGTCTCCCCGAGGAGCCGGTAGGCGAGGTGATCTCGCATCTCGACCAGGAACGTGTGCCCACCGGACACGACGAGCGCTACCAGAGGGAAGGGCGGCTCCGGCCGCTCGCGCTCACCGGGATCCAGCAGCCAGGCGGCGTACAGGTGGCCTTCGAGGTGGTTGACCCCGACGAGCGGGCGTCGGTACGCCCAGGCGAGCGTCTTGGCGAAGGCGATGCCCACCAGGAGCGAACCGGCCAGGCCCGGGCCGGCGGTCACCGCGATCGCGTCGACCTCACCGATCGTGATGCCCGCCGTGGCGAGCACCTCCTCGAGCGCCGGCACGATCCAGCGCAGGTGTGCCCGGGCGGCGAGCTCGGGCACGATCCCGCCGGCCGGCGCGTGCAGCGCGATCTGACTGGCGACCGCCTGGGCCAGGATCCGGCGCCCGCCCTGGACGACCGCGACGCCGGTCTCGTCGCAGGATGACTCGATCGCGAGCACGAGGGAGGCCCGGCCGCTCATCCGGAACCACCCGGCGGCAGGGCATCCGGAAGGTCCGCGTCGGGCAGATCCGCCAGCTCCGCGCCGAGCGCGGCGAGGCGGGCCCGCATGTCGGGCGACGCGAGCGGTTCGGTGGTCATGATCAGCGCGTCCTCGTGATCGTCGCTGTAGTACCGCGGCCGGATCCCGACCGGCCGGAAGCCGTACTTCTCGTACAGCCGGCGCGCCGGGACGTTCGAGAGGCGCACCTCCAGGGTCGCCTCGCGTGCCCCCCGCTCGACCGACAGCTCCAGCGCCGCCACGAGGAGGCGCTCCCCGATCCTCCGCCGGCGCCAGGCGGGTGCCACCGCGAACGTCGTGATGTGCGCCTCGTCGACCATCAGCCAGATCCCGGCGTAGGCGACGACGTCGCGCCCCGCCCGGACGACGAGGTAGTGGGCCAGCTTGTTCGTCTCCAGCTCCGCCTGGTAGGCGTGGGTCGGCCAGGGAGTGGTGAAGCTGGCACGCTCGATCGCCTGCACCGCCGGCAGGTCGTCGAACGTCATCCGCTCGATGGAGAGCTTCAAAGGCGGACGGGCGACCACGTCGTTCCCTCCACGCTGCCCGTTGCCGTCGGCGCGCCCCGCGGGAGCGTGACGTACTCCGGGACCACCTGCGCGGGATCGTCGGAATCGCCCGCGGCGAGACGGACGGCACCCAGCCGGAGCAGGACCCCCGGAAGGCGGTCCGTTGCGGCGTCGCCGCGTGCCACGGCCGCACCAGGGGCTCGCCCGGCGAGATCCACCGCGACGAGCACCGCATCCGCCGGGAGGTCGGGCAGCGCCACGCCGATCACGAGCTGCGTCCCGGCCCGCGTCACGAGGTAGCGGCCGGACGGGCCGGCAGGCAGGAGCAGCGCGAGGCGCCGGCCGTCGGTGGCCGGGTCCGCCGCCTCCGCCGCGGCGAGCAGCGCGACCCCGCTTCCGATGGCGACCAGCGGGGTGCGGAACGCCACCGCGAGCGCTTTGGCGGTCGCCAGCCCGACCCGGAGCCCGGTGAAGGCGCCCGGGCCCGTCCCGACGACGATCCCCGCCAGGCCGGAGAGCGCGCCCCGGTCCCAGCCATGGCCGGCGAGCAGCGCCTCGAGGCGCGGCAGGAGCTCCTCCACGTGGCGATGCCCGGCCGGCCAGGTGTCGGCCGCGAGCAACGTCCCGTCGGCCGCCCCGAGGGCAAGGACGGTCCGTGACGTCGCGGTGTCGATGGCCAGCAGCATCCCGACGGTGCCGCGCACCCCCAGGCCAGCGTCTCCGGTCGCGTCGCCGGCCGTCATGCCAGCGCCTCCAGCAGGCGGTGGTGGCGCGGGTCGGTCGCCCGGCAGGCCAGCGTCCGTGCGTGGTCGCCCGACCCCGCGAGCCGGATCTCGAGTCGCCCGGTCGGCAGGGCCGGCCCCAGGCGCTCGGCCCACTCGACCACGGTGACGCCATCGGCACCCCGCTCGTCGAGAAGCCCCGCGGCGAGCGCCTCCTCCGGGCCGGCCAGGCGATAGCAGTCGAGGTGGAACAGGGGCAGGCGCCCTTCGTGCTCGGACAGCAGGACGAACGTGGGCGAGGCGACCGGGCCCACCACGCCGAGGCCGCGGGCGATGCCGCGGGCCAGCTCGGTCTTGCCGGCCCCCAGCGGGCCGGTCAGCGCGATGACGTCCCCGGCGGCGGCGGCACGCCCGAGTCGCTCGCCGAGCGCACGCATGGCGGCTGGGTCGGGAGCGACAAGACGAAACTCCGGCGGGGCGGCGTTCATCCCCAGAGCCTACCGGTTGGCGGCGCCGACGGAGAACCGCTCCAGGTCCCCGATCGCGATCGGCAGCGTGCGGCCGTCGTCGAGGGCCACCAGCCCGGTCTCGACCACGACGCCTCCGCGCAGGCGACGCGGGCCCCCGGGTCCCAGCCAGCGGCCCTCGCTGCCGGCCGCCTGGCCACCCCGGACGACCACGCGGTCGGGCTCCGGGAACGGCAGCAACCGGTCCGCCGGCAGGAGCAGCAGCGGAGGATCGCCGACGGTCCCGACCAGCGCCCCGGAGACCGCCTCCAGGACAGCCTGGACCGCCGAAGGGAAGGCGCGCCGGAGATACCCGCCGAGCACGAGCACCCCGAAGGACGCCAGGTGGTGCGGGCCGGCCTGCTGGCGGGCCGCCGAGGCCGCAAGGTCGCGTCGATCGCGCTCGGCGAGCGATCCGACGACCACGCCGTGGATTCCCATCGCCCGGGCCCGGGTGATCGCCTCCGCATCCACCCGGCCCGGCATGACCACCACCGCGCCGGCGAGCGCGACGTCGAGCGCAAGGTGCGGGTCGGAACCCTCCGGCAGCAGGACCAGGCGGCCCGCGTGCGGCTCCCCGAGCAGCTCGGTTGCGACCAGGCCCGGCCCGTCGATCTCGAGCACGAGCGCAACGCCTGGGTGCACCTCGACCAGGCGGCCGTCCGCGGGGGCGCTGAGATGGTCCGGGTGCGAACCGGTCGCCAGGCGCCGCCGCCCGCCGTGCTCGAAGAGCAGCTCGCCGGGTGGCGTGCCGGGGCGACGGCCGGGTCGCGCGTGCTCGCCGGGCAGCCAGGTGCCGGGGAGCGGGATCCCCTGGTCCGCCCCGTGCCGGGGCAGCACCACCTCGACCAGCCGGGGGTCGCGGATTCGCTCCGCCAGCACGTCGCCGGCGTGGACGGCATCGCCGATCTCGGCGATCACGCGATCACCCGGCTGCAGCTCCAGGCGGACGCGCGGTCGCGGAACGAGGAGCGCCCGGGGCGGGACCAGGTCCAGCGTGCCGGTCACGCGTCGCGCTCCGGCCACAGGGCAGCTTCCCAGGTTCCGAGCAGCTCGCGCCGGCGGTCGGGGCGCTCCGGCAGCCGGAGCGGGATGTCTCGCAGGTCGAGCAGGAGGCCGGCGAGGCCGCCGGTGACCGGGATCTGGAAGCGGCGGCCGCGCGGCCCGAGATCGGGGGTTCCGCGGAAGGAGAGCTCGGCCGTGCCGCGCGCGCCGGGCGGAAGGTCGACGAGAGTCAGGCCGCCCGCCACGAGGTCGACCTCGGAGCGCCCGCCGCTCGTCGTGAGCGCGAGCTGCCCGGCCAGCCGGTTCGGTCGCATGCCACGCGGCGTGACGACCGTCCCGAGTCGCAGGAGCAGGTCCTCGGCCAGGTCCGCGACGAGCGCGTCCCGTTCCGCGTCGTCGTCGATCGTCCCGATCGGGCCAAGGAGCCGAGCATGGTCGATCGCGATCTGCATCGCCCCCGGCCGGCGGATGACGTCGGCGATGACGTGGGCGGCCGCGGGGCCGGGCACCGCGGACCACGCCCCACCGGCGCCGATCACGAGATCCACGCTGCCGTCGCCGAGCACGGGCACGGTCGCCACGAGGAGGCGCTCCAGCGCGGCGCGGAGGGCGGCTCCCCGGAGCAGGGCGCCGTCTCCCTCGAGATCGCTCCACGGCGCCATCGCCAGCTCCGCCAGCCGGTCCCGCAGGCGGGCCCGGTCCAGGCCCTGCGTGAACCAGTAATCGACCCGGTCGATCGCCCCGGGACTGCTCACCCGGAACAGCGCCGCCTCGGGCGCCTCCAGGACCTCGACGCGCACGCCGCTCCCGCCGTCGGGGCGCGGCGAGGCGAGGATGCGCGTCGCTCCCGCGACGCCGATCTCGAGGATCTCCACCCGCAGCCCCAGGACGCGGGCAAGCGAGCCGGCGGCCGCGGCGATCGCGCGTCGGCTGTCGGTCGGACCACGGCGAGCGTCCGCCAGCGCCATCCGCAGGTCCGAGGCTGCCGGCTCCCCGGGCGCGCGGGCCGGCGCCGCGAGCCGCACCAGGTCCGGGTCGCGCAGGATGTCGAGCAGCGGCGCTTCCGGGATGGGTCCCGCCAGGAAGATGCGCATGCCAGGGCGTCGGGCCGCGATCCCGGCCGCCGCGACCGCCAGCTCGGCGGCCAGGTCCCGCTCGTCGGAATCGGGCGGATCGGCCACACCGACGAGGAGGGCCGCCACGCCGGGGCGCGTCGCCATCCGGGTGAGCTCGAGCGGATCCGTCCGCTCGGCGCTGCCCGCCACGACGTTCCAGCCGGCTCCCGCCGCGGCCTCTTCCAGCAGAGCGCGGGTGCGCTCGGTCGCCGCGATGACGGCGAGCGTCGCGGCCGGCACGCTCCGCGCCATCAGCCGGGGCAGGTCGAGGAGCTCGTGCCCGCCCCCCGGCCGGCCCAGGGCCGCCTCGACAAGATCCGGGTCCGCGGCGCGGAGACGATCCACGAGCAGCCGGGTGAGGGCATCCCGGTCGCTGCCGGCAGGGAGCGCCGTGGCCGCCAGCAGGCGCCAGCGTCCGTCGACGCGACCGACGATCGCGCCGGCGAGCGTCGCCGTTCCCTGGTCGAGGGTCACGAAGGCGCCGTGCGGATCGGCGGCACCAGCCGGGGTCACGCTCGGGGAAGGCAGGGAGGCGGCCCCGGGCGAATCGGGCCCGCGGTCGTCGAGGGGACCGGCAGGTTCCGCCTCGGCGCGGCTCACGCGTCCCAGACCGACTCCTCGTCGAGCTCCTCGAGTCGATCGAGCAGCTGCTCGATGCCAGCCTCGTCGGCCAGCAACGCGCTCGCGGGTGCGCTGCCACCCCCGAAGATCTGGCGCAGGACCGGGTCGAAGAATGTCATCGCGCTGCCCGCCAGCCCGCCGTCCGGCATGCTCGCATGGAGGAAGAGGACTGCCGGCCCGGTCATGCCGGAAAGCTGGATCTCGCGCGCCACCTCCTCGACGAGGGCGGCCCGCTGCTCGTCACCTGGGAGCACGGGAAACGTCACGCCGGCACCCCGGCCGGGACGGCCTCGGCGGCCGCAAGCGCGAGGCGGAAGGCCTCGTACGCCGCCGCACCGCGCAGGGCGAGCGTCACGCGAACGACCCGCGGCGAGCGAGCCAGCTCGGCGCGGACCGCGGCGACCGTCACCCGGGCCGCCTCCGCGATCGGGAAGCCGCCCACGCCGGTCCCCAGGGCCGGGATCGCGAGCGTCTCCACGCCGAGATCCCGAGCGTGCACGAACGCACTCCGGATGGCGCGATCGATCGCCCCGGCGTCCGTGCGGCGTACCTGGTCGAGCGAGACGGCGTGGATCACCCAGCGAGCCGCCAGCGATCCCGCGCCCGTCACGATCGCGTCGCCCACCTCGGCGGGCCCCTGTCGGACCGCGGCGAACTCGATCGCGTCACCGCCCCGGCGCTTGACCGCGCCCGCGACGCCCGTTGCCATCCAGAGACTTGGGCTTGCCGGGCTCACGATCGCGTCCACCTCGAGGTCGCAGATGTCGCCGTTCCAGATCGCGATGTCTGCCATGGCCCCCGGTCCTGCGTGAGCGTGCGAATACCGACCGCGTCGGCCGGCGAAGTGTACACCCGGGGTAGGCGCGCAGCCATCGTGGCAAGCACCTCCCAGCTGATCGTGGCGCGCTCGCGCGCCACCTCGCCGGCGGTGATCCGCTCGGCACCTTGCTCGCCGAGGAGGACGAACTCGTCATCGGGCGTGACGGGCGGTCCGCTCACGTCCGTGACGTCGGCCATCACGGCGTCCATCGCGACCGTCCCCACGAGCGGCACCCGGGCGCCACGAACGAGCGCCGTCGCGCGGTTCCCCAGGGCGCGGATCCAGCCGTCGGCGTAGCCGACCGGCAGCGTCGCGATCCGGCTGGGGCGCGCCGTCACGAAGCTGGGCCCGTACCCCACGCCCTCCCCGGCGGGCAGCTCTGCGACGCGGACCGGTCGGGCGTGCAGCGAGAGGACCGGCCGCAGCGCGGCGCTGATCGCGCTCGCCGCCCTCCCGATCCGGAGCCCTTCCGGTTCGATCCCGTAGAGCGACAGGCCGACCCGAACACCATCGAAGATCGGCGCGGTGCCGGCGACGAACCGCTCGACCCCGAGCAGGCCACCCGAGGCCAGGAGGTGGCGATGCGGCACCGGCAGCCCCGCCGCAACCAGGGCCTGCACGGCGGCCCTGAACCGATCGACCTGGCGGGCGGTCCGGACCGTGTCCTCGGGCGCCTGGAGATGCGACCACACTCCCTCGAGACGTGCGCCTGGAACGCCGGCGAGCCCGCGCGCTGCCGCGATCGCCTGGTCCGGCCGCAGGCCGTCGCGGCCCAGCCCGGTCTCGAGGCAGATGTGCACCACCAGGTCGCCCAGCCGACCGTGGGCGCGTCGCCCGGACCGGGTGTAGGCGGCCAGGCCCCGCGCCCAGAGGAGGTCATCCCCGGCCGCCAACGAGATCCGGGCTCGGGCAGCCGCGCCGAAGCCGTCCGGCGGAATCGGGAAGAGCACGAGGATCGGCGCATCCAGGCCGGCCGCGCGGAGCTCGAGCGCCTCGTCCAGCGTCGCGACGCAGAGCCCGTGCGCTCCGGCGGCCAGCGCGGCATGCGCGACCGGCACGGCCCCGTGGCCGTATCCGTTGGCCTTCACAACGGCCTCGAACAGGGCGCCGGGAGGCAGCGCCGCCCGGATCGCCCCGATGTTCCCGGCCAGCCGTCCAAGGTCGATCTGCAGCCAGGCGGTGCGCGGCAGCGGCGGGAGCCCGGCGGCACGCAGACGCTCCTCGATCGGCGCCGCAGGGTCGGTCATTCGGCCGGGTGCCCGAACCCGAGCCTTCCGGCCCCTGCCCGCCGCGCGACGTCGACCGCCAGGCGGTGGCGGGCGCGGGCGATCTCGTAGGGAAGGTCGCCCGCCAGCAGCCCGGCGTCCCCGACGCGGTGCCGCACGGCCTCGCCGGCCATCCCGTGGAGCTGCACGCCCAGGCACGCGGCCGCGTACGGGGCGAGGCCCTGGGCCAGCAGGCCGCCGATCGTCCCGGCCAGGACGTCGCCGGTGCCGCCGGTCGCGAGCGCGGGGTTCTCGAACGTTGCCACGGCCGCGGCACCGTCCGGGGCCGCGATGACGGTGTGGGCGCCCTTCAGGACCACGACCTGGCCCCAGGCGTTCGCCGCGTCGCGGGCAGCCTCGAGCCGCGCGGCATCATCGCCGGCGAGGTCGCCGTCGGCCCCGCCGGCAATCCCCCCCGCCGCTCGCAGACGGCCGAACTCTCCGACGTGCGGCGTGAGGACGCACGGCCGGATCACGCCCTCCCACCAGCCGTCCTCGGCCGCCAGCGAGCGGAGCGCCTCCGCGTCGACCACGGCAGGCGTCGCGTCATCCTCGACGCGCGCCGCGAGGATGCCCCGGATCAGCGCGGCCGACGCCAGCGACGGACGCAGGCCCGGCCCGACGACCAGGGCATCGTGCTCGTGATCGAGGATCCGGGCCAGGGCGGGCACCGGGTCGACCTCCTCGACGTCGTCCTCCTCGAGCGCCAGGGTGGTTGCCTCGACGACCTTCGCCGCGAACAGCGGCTGCAGGGATTCGGGCACCGCGAGCGTGACGAGACCGGCTCCGACGCGGCCTGCCGCCCGGCAGACGAGCAGGGCCGCCCCCGCATAGTCGAGCGAGCCGGCCATGACGAGGAGCTTGCCGAAGGTGCCCTTGTGGCCGCGGCCCGGCCGCTCCGGCAGGAGCAGGCCGGCGCTCCGCTCGTCCAGGCGAGTCGCGTCCGGACGTCCGGGCCCGGAGTGGATCGGCTCGTCAGGCATGGCGGTCTCCCTCCTTCACGCTCGCGGCGAGCGACGCGGCCTCGCGTCCCAGCCCGCGAAGGCGGTCCATCCGGCGGACCAGGGCCGCCTCGCGCTCCCCCAGCCGATCCTCGATGTCAGGCGGGAAGACGTAGCGGCCGCCCGCGGTCCTGACGCCGAAGGCGATGGCGAGGGCGTACTCACGCTCGTGGGTGATGCTGACCGCGATCCGCGCCAGCCCCAGCTGGTCGGCCCGGGCAGCCGCCCGCCCGTGCAGGAGGACGGCCGGCTGGCCGGTGGGCAGCCGCTCGATCTCGATATCCAGCCAGCCGATCCCGCGCACGCCGAGCCCGAGCACCTTGCTCACCGCTTCCTTGGCCGCCCACCGGCCGGCGAGCGTCTCGGGGCGACCGCGCACGTAGCCTGCCTCCCGCTCGGTGAGCACGCGCCGGACGAAGCGATCGCCGAAGCGCGCCAGGGCCTCGCGGATCCGCTCCACGCGGATGATGTCCAGCCCGAGCTCGGCGGTGCCGTCGGGAACCCGGGGGTCCGGGGTGGCCATCCGCTACTCGACCGTGACCGACTTGGCGAGGTTGCGGGGCTGGTCCACGTCCGTCCCGCGCGCGACGGCGGCATGGTAGGCGAACAGCTGGAGCGGGATGATGGCAAGGATCGGCCCGAGGGTCGCGTGGGTCGGTGGCACCCACAGCACCTCGTCGGCAAACCGCTCGATCTGGTCGTCGCCCTCGGTTGCCACGGCGATCACCCGCGCGTCGCGGGCCCGGCCCTCCATGATGTTGCTGACCAGCTTCTCGTAGACCGCGGAGCTCGTCGCGACGGCCACCAGCGGGCACTCCGCGTCGAGCAGGCTGATGGGACCGTGCTTGAGCTCGCCGGCCGCATAGCCTTCCGCGTGGAGGTAGCTGACCTCCTTGAGCTTCAGGGCGCCTTCCATGGCGGTCGGATACGTGTAGCCGCGCCCGACGAACATGAAGCCCCGGGAGTGGACGTACCGGCCGGCGATCGCCGCCACGCCGGTCGCGTTGTCCAGCGCGCGCTGGGCTGCGTCGGGCAGGGCCCGGAGATCCCGGACCAGGCGCGCCTCGACGCCCGGCTCGAGCGCGCCGCGGATCCGGGCGATCTGGGCCGCCACGAGGACCAGGGTCAGGACCTGGGTGGTGAACGTCTTCGATGCCGCGACCGCGACCTCGGGGCCGGCCTGGAGGTAGAGGACCGCGTCGGCCTCGCGGGTGATCGCCGATCCGACCGTGTTCGTCACGGCGATGATCGGGCAGCCCGCCTCCCGGGCGAGCCGGGTCGGGGCGATCGTGTCGGCCGTCTCGCCGGACTGGGTGACCGCGATCACGAGGGTCCGCGCGTCGAGAGGCGGTGGGCTGTAGCGGAACTCCGACCCGACCGTGACGCGGGCCGGCAGCCCGGTCCACTCCTGGACGGCCGCCGCGCCGACGAGCGCCGCGTAGGAGGCGCTGCCGCACGCCACGAACTCCACGCGATCCACGCTCGCCAGGACCGCGGCCATGCCTGCCAGCTCGTCGGTGCGGACCGTTCCCGCCGGGTCGAGCCGACCGGCCAGGCACTGCCGGAGCGCCTGCGGCTGCTCGTGGATCTCCTTGAGCATGAAGTGGGCGAAGCCGCCCTTCTCGGCGGCCTCCGGTGTCCAGTCGACGCGCGTCACGAGCCGCTCGCGCGGGGAGCCGTCGACGGCCGTGATCGTGGCGCGCGTCGGGCGAAGGTCGACGACGTCGCCGTCCTCGAGGAAGATCACCCGGTCCGTGTGGGCCAGGATCGCGGCGACGTCGGAGGCGAGGAACGCCTCGCCGTCACCGAGCCCGACCACGAGCGGGACGTTCTGTCGCGCGCCCACGAGCCGGTCCGGCTCGCCACGGTGCATGACGGCCACCGCGTAGGCGCCCTCGACCTGCGCGAGCGCCGCCCGAACGGCATCGGCCAGGTCGCCGGCGTAGGCGTCCTCGACCAGGTGCGCGAGGGCCTCCGTGTCGGTGTCCGAGCTGAGCACGTGCCCGCGCGACTCCAGGCCGTCGCGCAGCTCGCGGAAGTTCTCGATGATGCCGTTGTGGATGACCGTGATGGCGCCCGTGCAGTCGACGTGCGGGTGGGCGTTCAGGTCGTTCGGGCGGCCGTGCGTCGCCCAGCGCGTATGGGCGAGCCCGATCCCCGCGTTCGGCGTCCGGTCCAGAAGCGCCGTCGTGAGGTTGGCCAGCTTGCCCGCCCGCTTCTCGACGAAGAGCTCGCCCGACTCGGTGACGAGCGCGATCCCGGCCGAGTCGTAGCCGCGATACTCCAGGCGCCGAAGCCCCTCGAGGAGAATGGGTCCCGCCGCCCTGGGACCGGTGTACCCAACGATGCCGCACATGCCGTCGAGAGCCTCCGTCGCGCCAACCGGACCTCGATGGCCGCGGGGCTAGTTTAGGCGGTCGCGCGCGAGCGCCGCGAGCTCGTCCGCGAGCGCCGCCACGAGCTCCGGGTCGGGGCCTTCCACCATGACGCGCAGGGCGGGCTCCGTGCCGGACGGGCGAACGAGGATGCGCCCGCCGAGCGGCAGCCGGGCCTCCGCGGCGACGATCGCCCGCCGCAGCTCGGGATCCGCCTCCCACTGTTCCTTGTGGCGCACGTGGATCGCGCGCTGCTCCTGCGGGAAGAGCGGGATCCGGGCGGCGAGCTCGTCGATCGGCCGGCCGACGCGGCCGATGATGCCCAGGACCTCCAGGGCGGTGACCAGGCCATCGCCCGACGTGGCGTGGTCCCGGATGATCACGTGACCGCTCTTCTCGCCGCCGAGGTTCGCGCCGGTCACCTGCATCCCGTCGAGGATGTACTT
Organism: Candidatus Limnocylindrales bacterium; assembly: GCA_031292335.1. Classification (GTDB taxonomy): domain Bacteria; phylum Chloroflexota; class Limnocylindria; order Limnocylindrales; family CSP1-4; genus CTSoil-043. The sequence goes on from JARLHH010000173.1 coordinate 11,236, forward strand.
GTCGCCGACGGGCGTTCGGACGACCTGCCCGCCGAGCGCGCCGAGCGCGGACTCGAGGCCGCCGTTGGAGAGGACCGTGACGACCAGGATGCCGCCGTCGAGCGCCCCGCGGGCCAGCCGATCCAGGGCACACAGCCCGAGCAGCTGGTCGCCGTCGACGACCTGCCCATGGCGATCCACCACCACCAGGCGGTCCGCGTCGCCGTCGAGCGCGAACCCCAGGTCGGCTCCCCTGGCGGTGACCTCCCGGGCGAGGTCGGCGGGCGCCGTGGCGCCGCAGCGAACGTTGATGTTCTCCCCGTCCGGATGGTTGTGCAGCACGTCGACCCGCGCGCCGGTTGCAGCCAGGATCTCGGGGGCCGTCACGCCGCCGGAGCCGTTCGCGCAGTCGAGGACGAGGTGCAGGTCGCACGGCGTCGCGGCGGCGAGACGGAGGCGGTCGGCCCGGTAGCGATCGACGAGCGCGGACGCCTCGAACAGCCGTCCGATGCCGCTGTTCCGCGGGCCGCCCAGCTCCTCGGTCCGCCAGATGAGCTGCTCAAGCCGGTCCTCCTCGGCGTCGTCCAGCTTGAGGCCCCGCCCATCGAGCACCTTGAGCCCGTTGTCGTCGGCCGGATTGTGCGAGGCGGACACCATGATCCCGGCGGAGAACGACTCCGTGCCCGCCAGGAAGGCAAGCGCGGGCGTGGGGAGAACGCCCGCGTCGTGCACGTCGGCCCCCAGGCTGGCGGCGCCGGCCGCGATGGCCGCCACGAACATCTGGCCCGAGCGGCGCGTGTCGCGGCCCACGACCAGGCTCCCGCCGAGGTTGACGAGCTCATGGGCGGCTGCCCTGCCCAGCGCATAGGCGACCGTGGGCCGCAGGTCCACGTTGGCGACGCCGCGAATCCCGTCCGTCCCGAAGAGCCGGCCCATGATCAGGGCACCCCGGGCGGAATCGTCGCCGGTGGCGGCGTGGTGAGGCTGGCTGGGGTCACGGTGAGGCTGACCTCGGCGGGTGACAGCGCGTCAACGGTCAGGCCGGGGGGCGGGCTGACCTCCGGGAAGACGATCTGCGTGCCCGGCCCGAGACCGGCGACGTCCACGCTCGCAACAAGCGTGGACGCATCCAGCGCGTTGAGCACCGCGAGCGGGCCGCCCAGGGTGACGATGATCTGCCCGGTGGCGAGACCGTAGCCGGTCGCCGGGTCGGCGTTGACCAGTGTCACGCCCGCCTGGAACGACCGCGTGGCGAGCTGCGGGCGGATCGACACGGTCACCCGCACCGTGGTGACCCCCAGGGCCGAGACGCCGGGGGGGAGGTTGAGCCCGACGTCGGCGACGACATCGGCGGTCGCGCCGGCGATCGAGACCGGTTTCGTGTCGATGTTCACGAGCGGCGCGAGCAACGCCGAGCCCGCCTCGACCGTCACGAGAAGCGGCGCTGCCTCCACGCCGGTGACGACCGCCGAGGCATCCGGGCTGCCGCTCACGACCGGGTTGACCGGAAGGGCGCGCGTGGACAGCTGGCTGCCGATCTGGATCGTCACCCGGACGGAGCTCGGCTGCAGCTCGATCGTCGGGACCACGTCGCCGCGCGCATCGACGGCGATGAGGTCCACGGCCTGGTTGATGTCGATCCCGGAGGGCTGGATCTGGACCCGGGCCTGGGCCGCCGCCACGAGCACCACAGACGACTCGGGACCGGTCACGGTGACGGTGTCCTGGGAGACGACCGGCTCGCGGACGTCCAGGCCGGCCGGCACGGTCCCGTGGTCGACCTGCACCGGGACCGTCTTGCTGACAAGGGGATCGAGCCGCACCTGGATCCGCGACGGGCTGAAGTCGATCACCTGGATGTTGCTGGGATCCGTCGCCCGGACGATGACCGGCACGCTCACGGGCGGCGATCCGGCGGCCACCGGCACCCCGGACAGGTCGATCGTCGCGCTGAAGCTGGCGGTCGTGACGGCCGGCCGGTTCGTCCCGATGGCGAGGTACCGGATCGAGGTGACGTCGTCGAGGTTGCCGATGATGAAGGCGTTGCTCGGCTGGTTCAGCACCTGGATGGGAATGTGGCCGGGGAACGTCTCGGCGCTGGCCGACACGATCAGGCCCACATAGAGGAGCGCGGCGAGAAGAATCGCCGCGAGCTTCAACGGCCAGTTGCGGAAGACGAAGCCGACGGCGCGACGCACGGCGCTCAGCGGCCCGCTCCCGCCGGCGCCTGATCCGTGTCGTCGCGCGGCTCGACAACGACCGGCTTGGGCTCGGTCGCCTGGCGCACCGCGCGCCCGCGATCGCCGAGCGCCGCCCGGCGCAGGGCCCCGGGACCGAGCGGGATGGACCCGCCACCGGGGCGCGACGGGATGCGCCCGAGGAACCCGGACCCCGCGGCGCGCTCCGGTACCACCGCCGCGACGATCGCGCGCGCGAGCTCCGCCTCGTCGAGGTTGCGGCGAATGCGCGCCCGCTCCACGATGCTTGCCTGGCCGGTCTCCTCCGAGACGACGACCACCAGGGCGTCCGTCTGCTCCGTGATCCCGAGGGCCGCCCGGTGCCGTGTCCCGAAGCGCTCCGCGCCGAGCGTGGTCTCGGAGAGCGGGAGGACCGCGCCCGCGGCCAGCACGGACGCGCCGCGGATGATCACGGCGCCGTCGTGGAGCGCCCCCCGCGGCGTGAAGATCGCCTCCAGGAGGTCGGCGGAGAGATCACCGTGAACCATCACGCCGGTCTCGGCGATCTCTTCCAGGCCGGTCTCCCGCTCGATGACGATGAGGGCGCCGAACCCCGCGCCGGCCAGGTTGGTCGCGGCACGCGCGACGGCCCCGGCCATCTGGTCGGCCGCTCGCTGGTCGGCAGGCGAGGCGAGCCAGGCAAACGAACCGACCCGCCCGATCCGATCGAGGGCTCGACGCAGCTCGGGCTGGAACACGACCACGAGCGCGAAGGCCCCGACCACGGCGCCGGCCTGGAGGAGCTGGGTGAACAGGCGCAGGCCGACGGCCTGCGCGGCTGCGTAGATCGCCAGGATCACGCTCACGCCCACGACGAGACGGACCGCGCTCGTGCCCCGGATCAGGCTGAACAGCCAGTAGATGACGAGCGCGGTGATCCCGATGTCCGCGAGCGTGATCGGTCGGACCTGTCCGAGCAGCGACTCGAGGAGCTGCGACATCGTCCGCTGAGTGTAGCACCGGTCCCGGCGACCTCCGCCGATCCGCGAGGGCCGGCCCCCATGGCCGACCGTGTCAGCCCGGTGCCATCGGCACTGCGGGCACTCGGCGGACCGCTGGGACGCGAGCCGATCTCAGGTCGGGGCGAACCGGGGATCGTCCGGGAACGCCGCCCGGGCGGCGGCGGCCACGCGCTCGTGGGTCGCCGGATCGCCATCGATCTCGGCGAGCCGCAGGAGGCTGCGGTAGGTGTCCCCGGCCGGTCCGACCGCGCCGCGCTCCAGCGCCAGCTCCGCGATGAGCAGGTGGAGGCCGACGTCGTCGGGGCCCGAGCCCAGGCCGCGCGTGCACGCGTCAAGCGCGGCAACCGGATGGTTCGCGTCGCGGAACGCGTGGGCGGCGGAGATCGCTGCCGTGACCGCGCCGGGGGCGTCACCGCGGGCGGCCGCTTCCTCCGAGGCAAGCAGGAACGCCTCGCCCTGCCTGGCGGGATCGGGCGGCGCGGTCCGGGCGACGGCCGGCTCGGGCGGGGCCGGCTCCGGGGATGTGGCCGGTTCCGCGGGCAGCGGCTCGCCCTGGGCGGGCTCGGTCTCCAGGTAGCGCAGCGCCCGGGCCAGGGCGCGTTCCGCCTCCGCCGCGCCGACCGCCTGGCGGAGCTCGTCGGCCAGCTCCTGGTAGCGCTGACGGCGCGCCGCCGTCGGCTGAATCTCCAGGGCACGCCGAAGCGCGTCGCCGGCATCGGCGTGCCTGCCGGCGGTCCGGCGCGCATCGGCGAGCGTGTCGAAGGTCGCCGCCGCATCGTCAGGCCGCTCCAGCACGACCAGCGCCTGGGCACGGCCCAGGAGCGCGGCATCGTCGGCAGGTGCCAGGGCCAGCGCCTCATCGAACGTGGCGAGCGCCTGCTCGGGCTGGCCGAGCCGGAGCTGGACGGAGCCGAGCGCCGTGCGAGGCACGGCCCGATCGGCGGCGAGCAGCGCCGCCTCGCGGTACGAGGCTGCCGCGTCCTCCAGCCTGCCCCGCAGGACAGCCACGTGCCCGGCCCGCAGGACCTCCCGGTAGCGATCGAAGAGGGAGTCGCTCATCGCGCGCGGCGAGCTCCTCGAGCCAGGGCTGGCGCCCGGCCGGGCGCCAGGAAGTTCAGCGCTTCGTGTACTGCGGCGCCTTGCGGGCTCGCTTCAGGCCGTACTTCTTGCGCTCCTTCATCCGCGGATCGCGGGTGAGGAAGCCCGCCTGGCGGAGCGGGACGCGGTTGGCCTCCGGGTCCACCATCAGGAGGGCCCGGGCGATGCCGTGGCGGATCGCGCCCGCCTGGCCCGTCACGCCGCCGCCCTCGACCTTGATCAGGGTGTTGAAGCGACCCTCGGTGCCGGTCACCCGGAACGGCATGCGCAGCTCGCCCTCGGGGATCGCGTTGCCGAAGTGCTGGTCCAGCGACCGGCCGTTCACGACGATCTCGCCCTCGCCGGGGATGAGGCGAACACGGGCGACGGCGGTCTTCCGGCGCCCGGTCCCATGAAAGAAGGACGGGATGGTCATGTGGGCATGCTCCTCGTCAGGCCAGCGGTTCCGGCCGCTGGGCCTGGTGCGGGTGATCCGGGCCGGCGTAGATCTTGAGCTTGCGGAGCTGCTGGGCGCCGAGCCGGGTGTGGGGAACCATCCCCTTCACGGCCCGCCGCACGGCCTCCTCGGGACGGCGCTCCATCAGGTGACCCAGCGTCTCTTCCTTGTACCCGCCGGGGTAGCCGCTGTGCCGGGCGTAGATCTTGGCGTCCAGCTTGTCGCGGCTGACGGCGACCTTGCCCGCGTTGAGCACGATCACGTGGTCGCCGCCGTCCAGGTTGGGCGTATAGGTCGGCTTGTGCTTGCCCACGAGGACGCGGGAGATCCGCGTCGCGAGCCGGCCGAGCGTCTCGTCCGTCGCGTCCACGACGTACCAGCGTCGCTCGATCTCCGCCTCCCGGAGCGTGTACGTCTTCGCGGTCATGTGTCTCCGTTCATCTCCCCCGCGACCCGTCCCATGACGACCCGCCGCAGGCACAGCCCCTTCGCCGGGGCAACCGCCCCGTGGAAGGCCGGCTGCCGCGACGCGAGCGCCACGGCCACCGTCGATACCTCGACCTCTCCGCGGCCCACCAGCAGGAGGGCCGCCACGATCCGCCGCACCATCTGCCGCAGGAAGGCATCCCCGCGAACGTCCACCGTCACGAGCCTGCCCTCCCGCCGCACCCGGACCCCGTGAAGAGTCCGGACCGGCTGGCGGTCCGCCGCCCCGAATGCCGAGAAGTCGTGCCGGCCCACAAGGGCCGACCCGGCCCGCGCCATCGCGGCGGTGTCGAGCGGGTCCCGCACCCCGAGCGCGAACCGCTCGCGGAGCGGGCTTCGCGGCCCGTTCCAGACGGTGTAGCGGTACTCCCGGTACCGCGCCGCGTAGCGAGGGCGAAACCCGACCGGGGCCCGGCGAAGGCCGCGAACCGCGACATCCGCCGGCAGCAGCGCGTCGAGCGCCCTGCCGAGCTCCGTCACCGTGAGCCGCCCGGGCCAGCTGAATGCGATCACCTGGCCCGTTGCGTGCACCCCGGCGTCGGTGCGTCCCGCCGCGTCGACCCGGACCCGGCGACCGCCGGAGAGGGTGCCGAGCGCGGCTTCGAGTTCTCCCTGGACCGTCCGGGCTCGCAGCTGGAGCTGGAACCCGGCGAAGTCCGTGCCGTCGTATTCGACCCGTGCGCGCATCCGCACGAGGGCGCCCTCTCGGGCACCTGGCTCGTCGCCACCAGCGGCGACGCTTGACTGGCTCCGATCAGAGGAGCTCGATCTGGACGATCGGGGCCCTGTCACCGTTCCGGTTGCCGAGATGGGTGATCCGGGTGTACCCGGACGTCCGCTCGGCGTACTTCGGGGCGATCTCATCGAACAGCTTCTTGATGACGAGGGGCTCGTCGGGGAGCTCGGCGACGACGGTTCGCCGCGCGGCAAGGTCACCCCGCTTGGCAAGCGTGATCATCCGCTCCACCTGGGGGCGGATCTCCTTGGCCTTCGCCTCGGTGGTCATGACCTTCTCGTAGCGGAAGACCGACACGATCAGGTTCTTGTAGAGGGCGAGCCTCGGCCCCTGCATGCGGCCGAGCTTGCGGCCGCCGATCTGGTGGCGCATCGCTCAGACCTCCTCAGACTCGTCGGCGAACGGCTCGTCGCCATCGTCCTCGACGTCGGCGATCTCCGACGAGTCCGTCTCCGGGACGAGGAAGCCCCGCATCCGGAGCCGCTCCTTCATCTCGTCGAGCGACTTCTTGCCGAAGTTGCGCATGCGCAGCAGGTCGTCGTCGGTGAGCTGCAGCAGCTGGCCCACCTTGACGATGTTGTTGCGCTTCAGCGAGTTGTAGGCCCGCATCGGGAGGTCGAGCTCCTCGATCGGCATCTCGAGCATGTTCGCCGGGATCTGCGGGACCCCGCTCGCGGGGCTGGCCGCGATCGCCGCGGTGCCGACGTTGGCAAACAGCGAGAACTGGCGGACGAGGATCTCGGCGGACTTGGCGAGCGCATCCTCCGGGCTGATGGTCCCGTCCGTCTCGATCTCGAGGGTCAGCTTGTCGTAGTTGGTCATCTGGCCCACGCGGGTGTTCTCGACCGTGTAGTTGACCTTCCGCACCGGCGTGAAGATCGCGTCCACGGGGATGACCCCGATCGGCAGGCCCTCGGGGCGCTCGGCGGCCAGGTAGCCGACGCCCCGCTCGACGGTCAGGTCGATCTCGATCGTCACGTCATCGCTGTCGAGCGTCATGAGCACGAGGTCCGGGTTGATCACCTCGACGTCCGCCGACTCGACGATGTCCGCCGCGGTGACCCGGCCGGCTCCCGACTTGACCAGCTTGAGCTGGACCGGGTGGGCGGCGAAGCTCCGAAGGCGCAGCTTCTTGACGTTGAGGACGATCTGGGTCACGTCCTCCTTGACGCCGGGGATCGTGGTGAACTCGTGGAAGACGTCCCGGATCTGGATGGACGTGACCGCTGCGCCCTCGAGGGACGAGAGAAGGACACGGCGGAGCGCGTTGCCGAGGGTCACCCCGTAACCGGCGGGCAGCGGGCTGGCCTCGTATTTTGCGTACGAGCCCTGTTCGGCGACAGGCTCGATCTGGGTCGTGGCGTCGAGTTCGATCATGGGGGCGGGGCTACCTCGAGTAGTACTCGACCACGAGCTGCTCGTTGAGCTCGAGCGGCATCTGGTCGCGGCGCGGGGCACTCATGATGGTGCCCGTGAAGGTGGCCGGGTCCAGGGACAGCCACTCGGGGACCTGCCCCGAGCGGAGCGCCTCGCTGACCGCCTTGAACGGCTCGCGCTCGCGCCGCGAAGGACGCACCTCGACCCGGTCGCCCGGCTTGCAGTGGTAGGACGGGACGTTGGTGGGACGGCCGTTGACGGCGAAGTGGCCGTGGGTCACGAGCTGGCGCGCGTGGTCACGGGACGCCGCGATGCCGAGCCGGAACACCACGTTGTCGAGCCGCAGCTCCAGGATCCGGAGCAGGTTCTCGCCCGTCACGCCGGGGCGGGACTCAGCGTCCTCGAAGTAGTTGTGGAACTGGCGCTCCAGGACGCGATAGATGCGGCGGACCTTCTGCTTCTCGCGCAGCTGGAGGCCGTAGTCGCCGACCTTGCGGCGGCGGACGCCGTGCTGGCCGGGCGGCGAGGGGCGCCGCTCGAACGAGCACTTCTTGGTATAGCAGCGCGAGCCCTTCAGGAAGAGCTTGGCGCCTTCGCGGCGGCAGAGCCGGCAGACCGGTCCGGTGTATCGAGCCATGATGCTTCTCCCGGCTACACGCGGCGCCGCTTGGGCGGGCGGCAGCCGTTGTGCGGGATGGGCGTCACGTCGGTGATCGCGGTCACCTCGAGGCCGGCGGTCTGGAGCGAGCGGATCGCCTGCTCACGACCGGCGCCGGGGCCTTTCACGTAGACCTCGACCTGGCGCATCCCGTGCTCCATCGCCTTCTTGGCGGCGGACTCGGCGGACAGCGCGGCGGCGTACGGCGTGCTCTTCCGGGAGCCCTTGAACCCGACGACCCCGGCCGATCCCCAGCTGACCACGGCACCGCCGAGGTCCGTGATGGTGACGATCGTGTTGTTGAAGGTCGCCTGGATGTGCACGTGCCCGACGGGCACGTTCTTGCGCTCCCGCCGGCGCTGCTTGGGTGCGCGCTTCCGATCGGCCATACGTTCGGCTCGTCCCTCTTACTTCTTGCGCCGCGCGCCGACCGTCTTCTTCGGTCCGCGACGCTGGCGAGCGTTGGTCTTGGTGCGCTGGCCGCGGACCGGCAGGTTGCGCCGGTGCCGGAGGCCGCGATACGAGCCGATCTCGATGAGGCGCTTGATGTTCAGCGCCACCTCGCGGCGGAGGTCGCCCTCGACCTTGAACCGCCGGTCGATCAGCTCGCGCAACCGGGTGACCTGGTCCTCGGTGAGGTCCCGGACCCGGGTGTCGGGGTTGACGTTCGTCTGCTGGAGGATCTTCTGGCTGGTTGGCAGCCCGATCCCGTAGATGTAGGTCAGGGCGACCTCCACGCGCTTCTCGCGCGGGATGTCGACGCCAGAGATCCGTGCCATTCGATCAGCCCTGCCGTTGCTTGTGCTTTGGATTGGCGCAGATGACCATCACGGTCCCGTGGCGGCGGATCACCTTGCAGTTGTCGCAACGGGCCTTCACCGAGGCTCGGACTTTCAACGGTCTTCCTTCGCGCTTGGTGCCGGCTACTTCAGCCGGTACGTGATCCGACCCCGGGTGAGGTCGTACGGGGACAATTCGACGCGAACCCGGTCGCCCGGCAGGATCCGGATGAAGTTCATCCGGAGCTTCCCGCTGATATGGGCAAGAACGCGGTGGCCATTCTCCAGCTCGACGGCGAACATCGTGTTCGGCAGCGGCTCGAGGACGGTTCCCTCGACTTCGATTGCGTCCTTCTTGCCCAACGTGCTCCCTGGTGCTCCTGCTCGCGGTCGCGCACCGACCCGAGCCGACACACGAACGTGAAGCGTATCAAGTTCGGCAGGTTCCGGCAAGCGCCGGTCCCGCCGGCTATAGCCTGGTGAGGATCTCCGGGCCGTCCGCGGTGACGGCGATCGAGTCCTCGAAGTGGGCCGCGACCGAACCGTCGCGGGTGACAACCGTCCAGCCGTCGGCGAGCGTCTCGACGTCGGCACTCCCGAGGGTGAACATCGGCTCGATCGCCAGGCAGATCCCCGGCGCCAGCTCGATCCCCTTCGTCTTGGTGCGGTAGTTCGGGACCTGCGGATCCTCGTGCATCTCGGTGCCGATTCCGTGTCCGACGTAGGGCCGGACCACTCCATATCCGCGCGGAAGGGCGACGTCCTCCACGGCCGCGGAGATGTCCCAGATCCGGTTGCCGGAGATCGCCGCGGCGATCCCGGCCTCGAGGCCGAGCTGCGTGGTGGCCACGAGGTCGCGAACGGCCTGCGGGACCTCGCCCACGACGAATGTCCGGGCCGCGTCGCCGTGGTAGCCCTCGATGATGGCGCCGGCGTCGATCGAGACGACCTGCCCGTCGGCGATGGTCCGGTGGCCGGGAATCCCGTGGACGACCTCGCGGTCGATCGAGATGCAGATCGAGGATGGGTAGCCGTTGTAGCCCTTGAACGAGGGCACTCCCCCGGCCTTCCGGATATGCTCCTCGGCGATCTCGTCGAGGTGCGCGGTCGAGACGCCGGGGCGCAGCGATTCCTCGACGAGGCCCAGCACCTCGGCGACGAGACGTCCCGCCCGGCGCATCACGGCGATCTCGGCGGTCGACCGGCGGACGATCATGGGTGCGAGCGCCAGTAGGGGATCGGCTCGATCGCGTCGAGGAGGTCGCTCGTGACGGCGGCGATCGGGCGGCGTCCGTCCACGGTTCGGAGGAGGCCGGCCGCGCGGTAGTGCTCCACGACGTCGGCGAGGGCGCCGAGCTGCTTGTCGAGGCGCGCCTGGACGACCTCCGGACGGTCGTCGTCACGCTGGACCAGGGCCGAGCCGTCGATGTCGCAGACGCCCGGGACGCGCGGCGGGTACGCCGTCTCGTGGTAGGTGTGACCGGCCGCGCTGCACAGCCAACGCCCCGTGAGGCGCCGGAGCAGCTCGTCAGCCGGGACGTCGACGAGAAGCGCGGCATCGACCGCGGCGCCGCGGTCGGCCAGCGCCCGGTCCAGGGCGTCCGCCTGGGGGCGATTGCGGGGGAACCCGTCGAGGATCACGCCGCGCCCGGCGTCCGGCGCCTCCAGGCGCTCGAGAAGCATCCCGATGGTGATCTCGTCCGGGACGAGCTCACCGCGCTCCATGTACGCCTGGGCGGCGATCCCGAGCGGCGTGCCGTCCCGCGCTGCCGCCCGGAACAGGTCGCCCGTGGCGACCCTCGGCAGCGCGAGGTGTCGGGCCAGGACGTGCGCCTGGGTCCCCTTCCCGGCGCCCGGGGCGCCGAGCAGGACGAGGATCCTCATCGAATCGCCCCCGTCCGCGACACCGGCGTCGTCACCGGATGAACCCCTCGTAGTTGCGCATCATCAACTGCGCTTCGAGCTGCTTCATCGTCTCGACCACGACCGACACGACGATCAGGATGCTGGTGCCTCCCAGGGAGAGGCCGGACAGGCTTGGGATGAACGCCTGGAACACGAACGGCGCCACCGCCACGATCCCCAGGAACAGCGCCCCGGCGACCGTGATCCGGTTGACCACGCGGGCCAGGTAGTCCTGGGTCGGCCGCCCCGGCCGGATGCCGGGTATGAAGCCGCCGTTCTTGCGGAGCTGCTCGGCGGTCTCGTCGGGCTTGAACGTGAAGGCCGTGTAGAAGTACGTGAAGCCGACGGTGAGCAGGAAGTAAAGCGACCCGTAGACCACCAGGTTGGATGGCCCGAAGGTGTTCACGAAGAACGTCGCGATATCCGCCACGACCGTCACCTGGCTCTGGGCGAAGTAGCCCGCGATCTGGCTGGGGAAGAGCAGGATGCTCACCGCAAAGATGATCGGGATGACGCCCGCCTGGTTGACCCGGAGCGGCAGGAACGTGGTGCCGCCCTGGTACATCCGCCTGCCCCGGACGCGGCTCGCGTACTGGATGGGGATGCGCCGCTGACCCTCGGTGATGAACACGATCGCGCCGACCGCGAACACGGCGAAGACGGCGAAGATGGCGAGGGCGACGAAGTTGGGCGAATCGAGGAACGTCCCGAGCGCCTGTGGCACGCGACCGACGATCCCGGCGAAGATCACGAAGCTGATGCCGTTGCCAATCCCCTTCTCGGTGATCAGCTCGCCGATCCACATCAGCAGGATCGAGCCGGCCGTCAGGCTGACGATCTGGGTCAGCGTCCCGAACGATGCGAGGTCGAAGGTCGTGTTGAGCACGCCGGCCTGGTTGAGGACCGCGAGGAAGCCGTAGCTCTGGAGGATCGCCAGCGGCACGGTGAGGTAGCGGGTGTACTGGTTGATCTTGTTGCGCCCGTACTCACCCTCGCGCTGGAGCGCGGTGAGGGCGGGTACCACGCCCGTCATCAACTGCATGATGATCGACGCGTTGATGTACGGGTTGACGCCCAGGCCGACCACGGAGAAGCGCGACAGGCCGCCGCCGGAGAACAGGTCGAGCAGGCCGAAGAGCGCGTTGCCGTTGAAGAACGCGGCCAGCTTCGTCGGGTCCGCCCCGGGAACCGGGACGTGGGCCAGCGCCCGGAACACGATGAGGGCGCCGAGGACGAACAGGATGCGCCGCCGGATGTCCGGCGCGCGGAAGGCGTTGAGGATGGAGTCGAACACGGCGCTGCCGCGTCAGTCCGCGCCGGCCGCGGGCTCGACGCCGATCGCGGTGAGCAGGGAGGTCGGGACCTCGATGACCTGGACGGTGCCGCCGGCGGCCGTGATCTTCTCGCGGGCGCTCTTGGTGAACGCGTCGGCGACCACGAACATCGGGCGGCTCACGTCGCCCCCGCCGAGGATCTTGAGCGGCTTGTCGAGGGTGCGGACCAGTCCGGCCATGCGCAGGAGCTCCTGGTTCACCGTGACCGGGGCCGGCGTGTCCCGCTTCGGCGCGCCGGGCAGGTCACCCTCGGGAAGACGCCCGAGCTCGATCGCGGCGCCGATGGCGCCCACGTTGACGACCTCGTATTCGATCCGGTTGAAGTTGCGGAAGCCATGCAGCTTCGGGATCCGGATGTGGATCGGCGTCTGGCCGCCCTCGAACCAGGCCGGGATCGAGCTGCCGGCCCGGGACTTCTGGCCCTTGGTGCCGCGGCCGGCGGTTTTGCCCTTGCCGGCAGCGATGCCCCGCCCCACGCGGGTCTTCGCCGTGTGCGCGCCTTCGGCCGGCCGCAGATCGTGCAGCTTCATCGGGACTCCTCCGCCGCGAGCTCGGGGAGCTCCTCCACCTCGACGAGGAAGCGGACCGCGCGGACCATCCCGCGCGTCGCCTCGTTGTCCGGCACGACGACCGTGTCGCCGATCCGGTGAAGCCCGAGGGCCTTGATCGTCGCGCGGTTGCGGGCGATGTGGCTGATCGTGCTCTTGACCTGGGTCACCTTGAGCCTAGCGGCCATCTGCAACCTCCGGCGCTGGCTGGCCGGCGACGAAGAGCCGGACGGGCACGCCCCGGCGCGCCGAGATCTCCTCCGCGGACGAGAGGCCGCGCAGCGCCTCGATCGTGGCGCGCACGACGTTGACCGGGTTCGTGGATCCGTGGACCTTCGTAAGGATGTCCCGGATGCCGGCGGCCTCCACCACCGAGCGGACAGAGCCGCCGGCGATGACGCCGGTCCCCTGGGACGCGGGCTTGAGCAGGACCCTGGCCGCCGCGTACTCCGCCCGCACCTCGTGCGGGATCGTGGTTCCCACGGTCGGGATCCGGATGAGGTTCTTCTTCGCGTCCTCGACGCCCTTGCGGATCGCCTCGGGCACCTCGCCGGCCTTGCCGAGCCCGGCACCCACGTGACCCTGGCCGTCGCCGACGATGACGACCGCCGAGAAGCTGAAGCGTCGGCCGCCCTTGACGACCTTGGCAACGCGGTTGATCTGGACGACACGCTCCTCGAGCGTGAGCTTGGCTGGATCGATCCTGGCCACTGGCGGTCCTCTCCTCCTAGAAGTCGAGACCGGCTTCCCGCGCAGCGTCGGCGAGCGTCTTGACCCGGCCGTGGTAGCGATACCCGGCCCGGTCGAAGACGACCTGCGCGACGCCGGCGGTTCGGGCCCGCTCGGCGACCAGGCGTCCGACCACTTTCGCTTCGTCGACCTTCGTCTGCTTCCCGCCCTTGAGCTCCGGCTCGAGAGAGGATGCGGCGGCGAGGGTGCGACCGGCGCTGTCGTCGATCACCTGTGCATAGATGTGGTTGAGGCTGCGGTAGACCGCAAGGCGCGGCCGCGCGGACGTCCCCTCCAGTCGGAGGCGAATCCGCTCGTGCCGTTTCTGCCGGGCGGCGCCGCGCGTGGCGGCCTTCGTCATCGTGGTCGTCCTTCCGTTACTTCTTTCCGCCGATCTTGCCGGCCTTGCCGGCCTTGCGGCGGATCACCTCGCCGGCGTAGCGGACGCCCTTGCCCTTGTAGGGCTCGGGCTTCCGGGTTGCCCGGACGCGGGCGGCAACCTGGCCGACGAGCTCCTTGTCGATCCCGAGGACGGCCAGCTTGAGCGGGGTTTCCACCTCGAAGCTGATGCCGTCCGGGGGCACGATCTCGACGGGATGGCTGTACCCGAGGTTGAGCTGCAGCTTGTCCCCGATCTTCTGGGCGCGGTAGCCGACACCCGTGATCTCGAGGCCCTTCCGGTAGCCGTTCGTCACGCCCTCCACCATGTTGGCGACGAGCGTCCGGGTCAGCCCATGGAGCTGCTTATGCTGCTTGAGGTCCGACGGGCGGGTCACCAGGAGGCTGCCCTCGCTGGTTTCCACCGTCATCGCCGCCGGCAGGGAGCGGGTCAGGGTCCCCCTGGGGCCCTTGACCGTGATGACCGGGCCATCGAGACGAACCTCGACTCCCGCTGGCACCAGGATCGGCTGACGGCCGATACGTGACATCGCCGTCCCCCCTACCAGACGTACGCGAGGACTTCGCCGCCGAGCTGGGCCTTGCGAGCCTGCGCGCCGGTCATGATGCCCTGGCTGGTGCTGACGATGACGATGCCCAGGCCGCCCAGGACCCGGGGGATGTCGGTCTTCCGCGCGTAGACCCGGAGGCCGGGCTTGCTGATGCGCTTGAGCCCGGAGACCACCGAGGCCTTGCCATCGACGTACTTGAGGTGAAGCGTGATGACGGGATGCACCCCGTCACGACCCTCGCTGAAGGAGGCGATGAAGCCCTCGTCGACGAGGATGCGGGCGATCTCGCGCTTCACCCGGGATGCCGGGACGACCACCTCGAGGTGGTGCGCCCGCGACGCGTTGCGGATCCGGGTGAGCATGTCGGCGATCGGATCGGAGACGTTCATCGTCGGCTCACCAGCTCGACTTCGTCACGCCCGGAATCTCGCCCGCGAGGGCTCGCTCCCGGAAGCAGATTCGGCAGAGCGCAAACCGGCGCATGTACCCGCGGGGCCGGCCACACAACGTGCACCGGTGGTACCCCTGCACCTTGTGCCTGGGCGTTCGCTTTGCCTTGGCAATCAGCGATTTCTTGGCCATGGTCCTCCTCCCCGCGCTAGCCGGCGAAGGGCATGCCGAGGAGCTCCAGAAGTTTCCGGGACTCCTCGTCGGTCTTCGCCGTCGTCACGATGCTGATCTCCAGCCCGCGGAGACGGTCGACCTTGTCGTAATCGATCTCGGGGAACGCGAGCTGCTCGCGCATCCCGAGGCTGTAGTTGCCGCGCCCGTCGAACGACTTGGCCGGGATTCCCCGGAAGTCGCGGATTCGCGGGAGCGCCAGGACGGTGAGGCGCTCCAGAAAGTCCCACATCCGCTCGCCGCGGAGGGTCACCTTGGCGCCGATGGTGTTGCCCGTCCGGAGACGGAACTGGGCGATGGAGCGCTTGGCCTTCGTAACGATCGGCTTCTGGCCCGTGATGAGGGCCAGGTCCCCGACCGCGGCGTCGAGCGCCTTGGCGTTGGTGAGCGCCTCGCCGAGCCCGATGTTCACCACGATCTTGTCGAGCCGGGGAACCTGCATCCGGTTCCGGTAGGCGAACTGCTTGGTGAGCGCCGGGACGACCTCGGTCGCGTAGCGCCCCTTGAGGTTGCTGCTCACGCGCCCTTCACCTCCACCGGCTGGCCACAGCGACTGCAGGCGCGGACGCTGGCACCGCTCTCGAGGAGGAGGTGCCGGATTCGCGTCGGCTGGTCGCAGCGGGGACACACCAGCATCACCTTCCCGACGGCGATCGGGAGGGGCTTCTCCACGATGCCGCCCTGCTGCATCTGGGGCGTGCGGTCGTTCTGGTTCATGCGCGGGCGCGGCTTCGTGTGCCGCTTCGCGATGTTGAGCCCCTGGACCACCACGCGATACGGCGTGCCCGGCGTCAGCGGCCGGTCGACGCGCTCCACGGTCCCTCGCTTCCCGGCGTCCTTGCCGCCGAGCAGGAGGATCGTGTCACCCTTGCGGATCTCCGGGACCTTGGTCACCCGGGGTGCGACGGCGCGGGCCATCTCAGAGCACCTCCGGGGCGAGGGAGACGATCTTCATGTAGTTCCGGTCACGCAGCTCGCGCGCCACGGGCCCGAAGATCCGTGTCCCGCGCGGGTTGCCCTGGTTGTTGATGAGGACGGCGGCGTTCTCGTCGAACCGGATGTAGCTGCCATCCGGCCGACCGTATTCCTTCGCGGTCCGGACCACGACGGCACGCACCACGTCGCCCTTCTTGACGGCGGCATTCGGGATCGCCTGCTTGACGCTGGCGACGATCACGTCGCCGACTTCCGCGGTGGTCGCGCGCGAGCGGCCCATGATCCGGATGCACTGGATCACGCGCGCGCCCGTGTTGTCCGCCACGCGGAGCCGGGTCTGTTGCTGGATCACGCCTCGGCTCCCTCCCCGGTCCCGGCGTGCGCCTTGCCCGGATGTGCCGCAGCGTGGATCACCTCGGTCGTGGCCGACTCCTCGACCACGAGCTCGGAGGGCTGATCCTCGCCCGCGCGAGAGAGGACTTCGACGAGCTGCCAGCGCTTGGTGCGCGACAGCGGCCGCGACTCCTCGATGCGGACGGTGTCACCGACGCGCGCCGAGTTGAGCTCGTCGTGCGCCGCGAACTTGCTGGAGGCCCGAACCACCCGCTTGTAGAGCGGGTGACGCGTCAGGCGCTCGACGGAGACGACGATCGTCTTGTCCATCTTGTCGCTGACGACGCGCCCGACCTTCGTCTTCCGATTGCCCTGCACGTGTGTTGCTCCTGCCATGCCGGACCCCCTACGCACTCTTGTCCGCGAGCTCGCGCTCGTGGCGGACGGTGAGGATCCGGGCGATGGTCCGGCGGGTGCCGGAGATCGCCGTGTAGTCCTTCAGCTGGCGCGTGGCGAGCTCGAAGCGAGCCTGCCACAGGTCGCGCTTGGCGTCCGTGAGCGCCTGGTCCAGCTCCGCGTCCGTCAGGGCGCGCACCTTGTCGATGTCGATCACGCGCTCTCCTCCTCCTTGACGATGAAGCGCGTGGCGACCGGGAGCTTGTGGCTCGCGAGGCGCATCGCCTCGACCGCCTGCTCGCGATCGACTCCGGCCATCTCGAAAAGGATCCGGCCGGGCCGCACGACGGCCACCCAGTGGTCGGGGGCGCCCTTGCCGGAGCCCATCCGGGTCTCGGCCGGCTTCTTCGTGGCCGGCTTGTCCGGGAAGATCCGGATCCAGATCTTGCCGCCGCGCTTGACCGAGCGGGTCATGGCGCGCCGGGCAGCCTCGATCTGGCGGCTGGTGATCCAGGCGGGCTCCAGGGTGATAAGGCCGAACTCCCCGAAGGAGACGACCGTGCCGCCCTTGGACATCCCGGCCATCCGGCCGCGCATGACCTTGCGATGTTTGACACGACGGGGCATCAGCATGGCGTCACGCCCCCTGGGCCACGGCGGGCGCGGCAGCCTGGGCGGCCACCGGCCGGGTGACCCGCTGGTCGGGAACGTCGCCCCGGTAGATCCAGACCTTGACGCCGATCGTGCCGTAGGTCGTCCGCGACAGTACGTAGCCGTAGCTGATGTCCGCGCGGAGCGTGCCCAGCGGGATCCGGCCTTCGCGATCCCACTCGCGGCGCGCCATCTCCGAGCCGCCCAGGCGGCCGGCGACGGCGATCTTCACGCCCTTCGCGCCCGCCTTCATGGTGCGCTGGATCGCCTGCTTCATCGCCTTCCGGAAGGCGATCCGGCGGCTCAGCTGCTGGGCCACGTTGGCGGCCACGAGGTAGGCGTCGAGCTCCGGCTGGCGGATCTCCTTGATCTCCAGCTTCACCTTGCGGGGCTTGGTGAGGTCGCCGATCTGCTTGCGCAGGATCTCGACGTTCGCGCCGCCCTTGCCGATGACGATACCCGGCTTGGCGGTGTGGATCGTGACCGTCACGTAGTTGATCCCGCGCTCGATCTCGACGCCGCCGACGCTCGCGTTGGCCAGGCGCCGCTCGATGAGCGTGCGCATCGCCAGGTCTTCCTGGAGCAGTGTCGCGTACTCCTTGTCGGCATACCACTTTGCCGACCAGGTGCGGCTGACTCCCAGGCGGAAGCCATACGGGTGGACCTTGTGTCCCATGTCAGGCCTCCCGCGCTTCGAGGACGATGGTGATGTGGGTCATCGGCTTGTGGATGGCAAAGGCGCGACCCTGGGCACGCGGCTTCCATCGCTTCAGGGTGGGACCCTCGTTCGCGTGGGCCTCGACGATCACGAGGTCCTCGGCCGCGAGGTTGTGGTTGTTCTCGGCGTTCGCGGTCGCGCTCGCGA
This sequence comes from Candidatus Limnocylindrales bacterium, assembly GCA_031292335.1. Taxonomy (GTDB): domain Bacteria; phylum Chloroflexota; class Limnocylindria; order Limnocylindrales; family CSP1-4; genus CTSoil-043. Next base: position 29,252 of record JARLHH010000173.1, read on the forward strand.
GGACGCGCGCGACGTCGCGGGCGGCCCCCTGCGGCATGAAGCGCAGGATTGCGCTGGCATCCTCGACCCGCCGGCCGCGGATGGCCGACGTGACGAGGTTCGCCTTGCGGGTGGACCCGCGGAGGTACTTGGCGGTGGCAGAAACGCGCACGATCTGATCCCCTACCGCACGGCCGTGGAACGGTCGGTCTTCTTGTCATGCCCGCGGAACGTGCGGGTCGGGGCGAACTCGCCCAACCGGTGACCGACCATGTTCTCGGTGACATAGACGGGCACGTGCTTGCGGCCGTTGTAGACCGCGATCGTGTGCCCGATGAAGTCCGGGAAGACGACCGAGGCGCGCGACCACGTGCGCACGATCTTCCGCTCGTTTTTCTTGTTCATCTCCTGGACGCGGCCGAGGAGCCGCGCCTCGACGAACGGTCCTTTCTTGACCGAACGCGACATGCTTCGTCTCCTCCTACGACTTGCGGTGCCGCGACCGGACGATCAGGCGATCCGCCTTCGTCCCGCGCCGCGTCCGGTACCCCATCGCCGGCTTCCCCCACGGCGTCTTGGGGGGCATACCCGTGGGGGACTTGCCCTCGCCGCCGCCGTGCGGATGGTCACGTGGGGTCATCGCGACGCCCCGGGTCTCCGGTCGAAGGCCCATGTGGCGGGCCCGGCCGGCCTTCCCGAGGCTCTGGTTCTCGTGGTCCAGGTTGGAAACCTGCCCGATCGTCGCCACGCAGCGCAGCGGCACGCGACGCATCTCGCCGGACGGCAGCCGAACGGTGGCGTAGTCGCCTTCCTTGGCCAGCAGCTGGGCCGCGCCCCCCGCCGACCGGACGATCTGGCCGCCCTTGCCCGGGATGAGCTCGATGTTGTGGATCGTGGTGCCCAGCGGGATGCTGGAGAGCGGCAGGGCGTTCCCGACCCGGGCCTCGGCATCGGGGCCGGCGACCACGACGTCGCCCACCTTCAGGCCGTGGGGAAGGAGCATGTAGCGCTTCTCGCCGTCACGGTAGTGAAGGAGGCCGATCCGGGCCGAGCGGTTCGGGTCGTACTCGACCGTCGCGACCTTGGCCGGCACGCCGACCTTGTCGCGCCGGAAGTCGATGATGCGGTAGTGCTGCTTCTCGCCGCCGCCGCGGTGGCGAACGGTCAGGCGGCCCTGGTTGTTCCGGCCCGAGCCGCGCTTCTTCGGCTCGAGGAGCGGCTTGTAGGGCTCCTTGGTGGTGATCTCCTCGAACGTCGAGCGGGTCATGAACCGCCGGCCGGCCGAGGTGGGCTTGTAGCTTCGCAGCGGCATGGCTACACCCCCTCGAAGAATTCGATCTTCTGGCCCGCGGCGAGCGTCACGATCGCCTTGCGCCAGGGCGTGGTCCAACCCGTGATCCGGCCGCGCTTGGTGCCGCGGCGCTTCTCCTTGGCCTTCGTCGTGAGGACGTTGACCGCCGTGACCTGGACCTTGAAGAGCTCCTCGACGGCCGCCTTGACCTGGATCTTCGACGCGTCGCCGTGAACCTCGAACGTGTACTTGCCGTGGCCGGCAACGTCCATCGACTTCTCGCTGATGATCGGCCGGATGATCACCTCGTGGGCGGTGAGCGTCATGCGTACACCTCCTCGAGGCGGGCGAGCGCGGGCTGCTCGATCACGATCGTGTCGGCGTTGAGCAGGTCCACGACGTTGAGCGAGTCGGCCAGCAGGACCATCACGCGGGCGAGGTTCCGGGCCGAGAGGTCGAGGCGCTCGTCGCGGGCCGGCGAGACGATCAGGACCCGGCCGGCCACCTTGAGGTTGTCCAGGACGCCCAGCAGGTCCTTGGTGCGGATCTCTTCGAGCCCGAACGCATCCAGGACCCGGATCGCGTCGCCGCCGAGCTTGGCGGTCAGCGCGCCGCGGAGCGCGAGGCGCTTCATCTTGCGGGGCAGGCGCTGGGCATACGAGCGCGGATGGGGACCGAAGACCACGCCGCCGCCGGTGAAGTGCGGCGCACGCCGCGAACCCTGGCGGGCCCGGCCGGTGCCCTTCTGGCGATACGGCTTCTTGCCGCCACCGGCGACCTCGCCGCGGGTCTTCGTGTCGCTGGTGCCCAGCCGACGACCGGCCAGCTGCGCGGTCACGACCTGGTGCAGGACGGCGGCGTTGATCGGCGCGGCGAAGAGCTCCTCCGAGAGCTCCACGGTCCCGATCGCCTCGCCCGTCCGGGCATAGAGCGTCGTCTGCGGCATGGTCAGGCCTTCTTCACGAGGACAAGCGCGTTCGGCGCCCCCGGCACGGACCCCTTCACGAGGAGGAGGTTCCGGTCGGAGTCCACACGGACGACTTGCAGCTTCTTGACGGTGACGCGCGCGTCACCCATGTGGCCCGCCATGCGCATGCCCCGGTAGACCCGGCCGGGCGTGGTGCCCGGGCCGATGGAGCCCGGCGCGCGATGGTGATCGGAACCGTGCGTCTTCGGGCCACGGTGGAAGTTGTTCCGCTTGATGTTGCCCGCGAACCCCTTGCCCTTGGACGTCCCCGTCACGTGGATGAGGTCGCCGACCGCGAAGAGGTTCACGTCGAGCGTCTGCCCGACGGCGTATGCGGAGACGTCCTCGAGCCGGAACTCGCGGATCACCGCGACCTTCGGGAGCTCCTTGAGCTGACCGGCCTCGGGCCTGGTCAACTTCTTGGACGGCTCGATGCCGAGCTGGACGGCGGTGTAGCCGTCCCGCTCCGGCGTCCGGAGACGCGTCACGGTGTTCGGTCCGACGGCCACGACGCTGACCGGAATCATGGTGCCGTCGGCCTGGAAGACCTGGGTCATGCCGACCTTGCGGCCGATCACGCCAATGCTCATGCGAGGGCCCTCCTCGCGCGCTCAGCAGGCTTCATCACATCTTGATCTCGATGTCGACGCCCGCCGCGAGCGAGAGGCGCATCAGGGCGTCGACCGTCTTGGCCGACGGGTCGAGGATGTCGACGAGGCGCTTGTGCGTGCGGATCTCGAACTGCTCCCGGCTGTCCTTGTCGATGAACGGCGAGCGGAGCACGGTGAACTTCTCGATCCGCGTCGGGAGCGGGACCGGGCCGACGACGTCGGCGCCGGTTCGCTGGGCAGTCTCGACGATCTGGGCCGCCGACTGGTCCAGCAGGCGGTGGTCGTACGCCTTGAGGCGGATCCGGATCCGCTGCTTCGGCATCGGGCTACTCGACGATGCTCACGATCGCGCCGGCGCCGACGGTTCGGCCACCCTCGCGGATCGCGAAGCGCTGCCCGATCTCGATCGCGATCGGGGTGATGAGCTCGACCTTCATCTCGACGTTGTCGCCGGGCATGA
>JARLHH010000019.1 GCA_031292335.1 Candidatus Limnocylindrales bacterium
CTACGACTTCAACCCCGGTGCCCGCCGAGTCTACGAGCGGGTGGGATTCGCGCACGAAGGGACCCTGCGGCACGCCTTCTTCCGCGAGGGTCGGTTCGTGGACGTGCACCGCATGTCGATCCTCGCGGGCGAGTGGCGGGCACGGCACCAACCGGCCGAGGACGCGACCACGGGAGCGGATTCGGCGCGGTAGTGTGCCGCATGCTTGGATTGGCGGTGCCCCGAAGCGGAAGTCCCGCGATGGTGCGCCTGACCGTCCATACCCGACCACGAGGCCGTCCACGATGACCGAGCCAGCCGATCTCCGTTCCCGCCTCCGGGTAACGGCCGATACCTTCCTCGCGCTGCGGCCGGCCGTCCTGGCTTGCGAGCCGTGGCAGCTCGCCACTGACTTCGGACACGGCCCGGAAGCTGCCTGGGGTCCTCCCGAGGTGCTCGCCCACGTGACGGAGATGCTGCCCTACTGGCTGGGCGAGGTGGAGCGCATCCTGGCCGGATGGCCGACGCCGGTGCCCTTCGGACGGGTGGCGACCGACGAGGTCCGGATCGCGATCATCGGCCGCGATCGAACCGTTCCTCTGCGGGAGCTGTTCGACCGCGTCGAGGCGGATGTGGCGCGCTACGAACGGCGGCTCGCCGAACTGAGCATCGCCGACCTCGGCCGGCAGGGGCTCCACCCCGCCCGCGGATCGATCAGCGTCCGGACGGTCCTGGACGTCATCGTCGTGGAGCACCTGGAGGAGCACTGCGCACAGCTCCGCGAGCTGCTCGGCGTTCGGTGACGGCTGGACTGCCCTGGTGCTCCGCGGCCTCGTGTTGATGATCGTGCTCACCCGTTGGATCGGGATCGCCCTCGGCGTGACCCCTGCACTACGGGCGTCCACCATGTGTCGGCGCCGGCGGTGACGTCAGCAGTCCACGACGCCCAAGGAGTCCTCCGCCCGAGGCGCCGCCTCGAAGTCGTCGTGATCGCGCAGACGCGACCGCGTCCTGGGCCCTGATGATCGTGACGCGATCAGGCCGTTCGCAGGCGGTCAGGCAAGCCCGAGCAGGAGGCGCAGGCGTTCTTCGATCGCCGCCATCACACCCGCGGAGACCCGACCCCAGGGATCGCCGACCAGCCGGTCGCGCGTCACGGAGCGGACCTGGTCGGTCATGGCGAAGGACTCCTCGCGGACGCCACCGTCCTCCGGTCCAACCCGGACGTGCCAGGGAATGCCGCGGCTCACCGTCGTGAGCGGCACGACCAC
>JARLHH010000020.1 GCA_031292335.1 Candidatus Limnocylindrales bacterium
CGTGGGCGGCGTCCGCCATCCGGCGGAAGATGTCGCGGGCCTTGTGGGTGCCCATGGGAGCCCCGCCCACCACCGCGTGGGTGGTCCAGTCCGCATCCGACTCCACGGCGCGCATGAACTCGTCCGTCACCCGGACCGAGTGGTTGGCGTTCTGGAACGAGACGCTCCCGTAGGCCTCGCCCGTGAAGGACGGGTCGTAGCCTTGCTCGATGAGCGCCCAGGCCTTCCGCTCTTCCAGCTTCTTGCTGTCGATGAAGTCGAGGATGTCGGGGTGGCCGACGTCCAGGATCACCATCTTCGCCGCGCGCCTGGTCTTCCCGCCGGAGTTGTGCGACACGATCCCGTTCGCGACGAACGCGTGCGCGTCGGGGACCGTGAAGTCGTAGGTGAGTGCCTGGCCCGCGTTGGCGACGCTGACGACCTCGTCCCAGAGGTACTCGTCGTCGAGCACGCGCTCGATCGTCCCGCCAAGCCCGGGCGACAGCTGCGTCACCCGGTCCACCAGGCCGGGGATCGCCTGCGTCCGCGCGTACGAGACGTTGTCGCTCGACCGGTTGAAGATCCCGAAGCCCGTCTGCACCATCTCGCCGCCCGGGGCATGGGCCCAGCCGTTGGGCCCCGCGAGGAGCGATCGAAGCGCGGGCACCAGGCCCGGGATGGCGTCGAGGTTCGGGCGTCGGTTCACCGAGGGGCTGGCGAGCGCCGCGGCGGCCTCGCGCTTCCGAGGCGTGACGAGATACGGTCGGAGGAGACGCGCGAGACGGGTCGCCTCGGCGCCGAGGAATGCGAGTCGGACGTAGCCATTGATCGTCGACCGGCGCCCCACGACCCCCAGGTTGAGCGCGACCAGCTGGATCTCTTCGGCGAGGCGTGGCGACGCGGTCGCGATCTCGATCCGGGACGAGCCCAGGTGGGCATCGCCTTCCGCGTAGGAAGCCAGGAATTCCAGCACGAGCGACCGTGGAGAGCGACGGACCGCAAGCGGGATGCCCTTGTCCGCGGAGCGCCCGGCCGGCAGGCCGCAGAACTCGAGGAACTGAAGCGCGCCCAGCCAGCTGAGCTCCACGTACTCGGTTCGTACGCCAGTGGCGGGATGGACCCGACCGCGGACCTGCCCGCTCGGATCCACGCCAAAGACTGCCTGGACGCAGCGGCAGTAGTCGGCCATCACCTCCGGATCGGCGGAGCTGAAGCGGAACCGCTCCGACTCGACGGATCCCTCGGCCACCAGGTAGCCAAGAAGCCGGGCGAGCTCCGGGGTCATCTCGGCCGGATACCGGAGCTTCCGGCGCTCGACGACGAGGTTCGCCGAGAACAGGTCGAGTTTCGGGGCCACCGACGGCCACAGCTCCCGATGTCGCTCGACCGCGACGCGATCGCCGGGCTGGAGATCTGCCAGCCGGGTCCAGCGAAGCTCGAACGGTGAGGCGAGCGTGAGGACCGGGTGCTCGTGCGTGCCGGTCAGCTGCAGGCCCGTCCGGAGCGTGGCGGTACGGACGTCCGCGATCGGGCTCCGGTAGATGTGCGAGATTCGGGTCGGCCCGGCCGGCGTGTTCAGCGTCAGCGAGTCGTCAGGCGTGAAGCCGACCGGCCCGTCGGGTTCGATCGCCTCGTCGATTCGCAGCAGTCCGCCCCCGGTGATTACGTAACTCTCACCCGAAATGCACTTCACGACGCCCGCGAACGCGTCGTAGCCGCGCATGAACGAGACCGGGCCGCTGGCCGTGCCACCGCCGGCCATCTTCTCGCGGGATGACCGGATGGTGGACAGGTTGCTGCCGGCGCCGGAGCCGAACTTGAACAGCATCGCC
>JARLHH010000021.1 GCA_031292335.1 Candidatus Limnocylindrales bacterium
GGCGATGCTGTTCAAGTTCGGCTCCGGCGCCGGCAGCAACCTGTCCACCATCCGGTCATCCCGCGAGAAGATGGCCGGCGGTGGCACGGCCAGCGGCCCGGTCTCGTTCATGCGCGGCTACGACGCGTTCGCGGGCGTCGTCAAGAGTGGCGGGAAGACCAGGCGCGCGGCGAAGATGGTGATCCTGGACGTCGGCCACCCCGACATCCTCGACTTCATCGACAGCAAGAAGCTGGAAGAGCGGAAGGCCTGGGCGCTCATCGAGCAGGGCTACGACCCGTCCTTCACGGGCGAGGCCTACGGGAGCGTCTCGTTCCAGAACGCCAACCACTCGGTCCGGGTGACGGACGCGTTCATGCGCGCCGTGGAGTCGGATGCGGACTGGACCACCCACGCGGTGGTGGGCGGGGCTCCCATGGGCACCCACAAGGCCCGCGACATCTTCCGCCGGATGGCGGACGCCGCCCACGTCTGCGGTGACCCGGGCATCCAGTACGACACCACGATCAACGAGTGGAACCCCGTTTCGAACACGGATCGCCAGTACGCGACCAACCCCTGTGTCACTGGCGACACGCTCGTGGCAACCGACGAGGGCTGGCGGTCGATCGAGTCGTTGGTCGGCGACCAGGCCAACATCATCGGCTCCGACGGGGCGCCGCACCCGGTCGACCGCATCTTCCCGACCGGGACCAAGCCGGTCTTCGAGTTGAAGACCCATGCCGGCTACCGTGTCCGGATCACGGCCGACCACAAGGTGGCCACCCAGCGCGGCGATGTCGCGGTCTGTGACCTGACACCGGACGATCGGATCTCCCTCCAGGGACCGGGCTTCGGGCGGAGCTCGATCGCGCCACGGCTGGCCGAGGCGATCGGCCTGGCGGTCGGCGACGGGTGTCTCGCCTGGGCTTCGGAGGCGCGGAACGAGCGCCCCATGATCGTCCTGACGATGCACCGTGACGAGGCCGCCGTCCTGGAGGCGGTCGCCGGCGAGCTGAATGAGCAGAAGAAGCTGCGCAAGGCAGTCGGCTCGGTCGGCCGCAATGACGGCGTCCACGTGTCCTTCGGGGCCACTGGGTCGCGCCTGGCCTTCTCGTCGCGGCCGGTCATCGAGCAGCTCATGCAGTACGCGGTCCTCGATTCGGGCAGCCACGAGAAGCGGCTCAAGCCGGCCGTCCACGGCCTCGACCGAGCGTCGCTCGCCGGTGTCTTGCGTGGCCTGTTCACGGCCGACGGAACGGTCGTGGATTCCGGCGAAAAGAGCCAGTACGTCGGGCTGGACTCGACGTCACTGGAGCTGCTCGTCCAGGTTCAGCGCCTGCTCCTGGCCTTCGATGTCAAGGCCAAGCTCTACGAGAATCGCCGCGGCGGGCACTTCAAGGCGTTGCTCCCCGACGGCCGGGGCGGGATGAAGAGCTACCCCGTCCGCGAGATGCACTCCCTCCGGATCACCCGGAGCTCTCGCCGGGTGTTCGAGCGCGAGATCGGCTTCATGGCGGAGAGCCCGAAGGCGGCGGCGCTTGCCGCCCTCAATGCCACGGTCGGGACCCACCGCGACGAGATGACCGATCCGGTCGCCTCTGTCAACCCGCTCGGCGAGGAGGATGTGTTCGACCTGACCGAGCGGGTCACCAGCCACTTCGTCGCAAATGGCATCGTTGTTCACAACTGCAGTGAGTTCTCGTTCTTGAATGACACCAGCTGCAACCTGGCGTCGCTCAACCTCATGCAGTTCGTCGGCGAGGACGGCGAGCTCGACGTCGACGCGTTCCGCTATGGCTGCCGCCTGACGATCACGGCCCAGGAGATCCTCGTCGACAACGCGAGCTACCCGACGCCGAAGATCGAGGAGAACAGCCATCGCTTCCGGCCACTGGGCCTGGGCTACGCGAACCTGGGCGCGCTCCTCATGAGCCGCGGCCTGGCCTACGACTCGCCCTCCGGCCAGGCGTACGCCGGCGCGATCACTTCGGTCATGACCGCGGAGGCCTACCGCCAGAGCGCCGTCATCGCCCGCGATCACGGCGGTCCGTTCATCGAGTTCGAGAAGAACCGCGAGCCGTTCATGAACGTGATCGGCATGCACCGCGAGGCGGCCCACCGGATCCCGGCCGAGGGCGTCCCGGCCGGCCTGGGCACTGCGGCACGGTCCCTGTGGGACGAGGCGTACACGCTCGGGGAGCGGCACGGCTACCGGAACGCGCAGACAACGCTCCTAGCCCCCACGGGAACGATTTCTTTCATGCTCGACTGCGATACCACCGGCATCGAGCCGGACATCGCGCTCATCAAGTACAAGAAGCTCGTCGGCGAGGGTTACCTCAAGATCGTCAACAACATGGTCCCCGGCGCCCTCCGCAAGCTCGGCTACACGCCGGACCAGGTGGAGGAGATCGTCGCCTACGTCGACGAGCGCGAGACGATCGAAGGCGCGCCCAACCTGGCGCCGGAGCACCTCACCGTCTTCGATTGCGCCTTCAAGCCACGCAACGGCGTCCGCAGCATCCTCCCGATGGGCCACGTCCGGATGATGGCCGCAGTCCAGCCGTTCCTGTCCGGGGCCATCTCCAAGACCGTCAACATGCCCGAGGCAGCCACGGTGGAGGAGATCGAGCAGATCTACCTCGAGGGCTGGAAGCGCGGCCTCAAGGCGATCGCGATCTACCGCGACAACAGCAAGCGGAGCCAGCCGCTCAGCACCAGCAAGCTCAAGAGTGACGACGAGACGAAGGCGGCCTCCGAGGTGATCGAGGAGCTCCGCCGCAAGCTCGCCGCCGCCCAGGCCGAGGCGATCAAGCCGCATCGCCGGCGGCTCCCGGCAGAGCGGACCGCCCTCACCCACAAGTTCGACATCACCGGGCACGAGGGCTACATCACGGTCGGCCTGTACCCGGACGGCCAGCCCGGCGAGATCTTCCTGAAGATGGCCAAGGAAGGCTCAACCGTCTCGGGCCTGATGGACACGTTCGCCACCGCGATCAGCCTCTCGCTCCAGTACGGCGTGCCGCTGCGCGACCTCGTCAACAAGTTCGCCCACGTGCGGTTCGAGCCGTCGGGGTTCACCGGCAACTCGGAGATCCCGATCGCGAAGTCCGTGATCGACTACATCTTCCGCTGGCTCGGCAGCCGCTTCCTCGTCGGGGACGACAAGGCGGCCCTGGGACTCCAGGAACGAGGTGCGGTCATCGGGGCTGCCCCGTTCGCCTTCGGCGGGGCACTTGCCCCGCAGGCCGAAGAGGGTCCGTCGGCGATCGACGAGGCGACGGAGCCGCCAGCCACGACGGCAACGGCCACCGCGACCGCGGTCAATCCATCCCCGGCGGATCCGCCCACCGGCCCGTCGGTCCGGGCCGACGGGCCGGTGGCCGAGGTCGCGAGAAACGGCCACGCGAACGGCAACGGCCACACGAACGGCAATGGCACGGCCGGAGCCGTGAGCGCGCTCGCGGCCTCGCTCGGCCTGGACCGGACCGCCTTCAAGATCCAGGAGGACGCGCCGTCCTGCGCCGACTGCGGCTCGATCATGGTCCGCAACGGCTCTTGCTACAAGTGCCTCAACTGCGGCAGCACGAGCGGCTGCAGCTGAGCCGCGTCACCGCTCCCTGATCAGGCCGGGCCGCAAGGCCCGGCCTCGCAGCGCTGGCCTCCGCGGGTCCGGCGTCGGCTAGCATTCCGTTCGTGACCGCGCTCGAATCCCACGCCCGTGTCGCGCTCGTCGACCCCGCCCTCCATGCCGCCGGCTGGACCGAGGAGCTGATCCGGCGCGAGGAGACGCCGGGGGCGGTCGAGATCGTGGAGGGGCGGCCGCGGCGGGCCGGGACGGGGCGGACGGACTACACGCTCCGTATCAAGGTCGCGCCGGACGCGCAGCCGATCGCCGTCGCGGTCGTGGAGGCGAAGCGCGAAGACGCGGCACCCACGCGCGGGCTGGACCAGGCGAAGGAATACGCCCGGGCGTACGCGACCAGCGCGGCGCGGCTCCACGTTCCCTTCGTCTACAGCACGAACGGCCACCAGTGGGTCGAATACGACGCCACGACCAGCCTGACGAGCGCGCCCGCCCCAATGGCCGACTTCCCCTCCCCGAACGAGCTCCGGGTGCGCTGGGAGGCGGCTCGCGGCCTGGACCTGACGTCGGAGCTGGCCCGCCCGCTCAGCACGCCGTACCGCGGCGGCGAGACGAGCCGGCGCTACTACCAGGACGCCGCGATCCGGGCGGTCCTCGAGAAGGTCGCCCGCGGCGAGACCCGCGCGCTCCTGAGCCTCGCGACCGGCGCGGGCAAGACCTACATCGCGGTCCACCTGATGCGCCGCCTCGCCGACGCCGGCCTCCTGCGGCGGGCGCTCTTCCTGGTCGACCGCGACGAGCTGCGAAACCAGGCGCTCGGCGCGCTCCAGAACGTCTTCGGGGCCGACGCCGCCGCGGTCTCGGGCGGGAACCCGCAGATGAACGCCCGGGTGCTCGTGGCCACGTACCAGACGCTGGGCCTGGACCGGACGAGGGGTGCTGCGGCCACCGGCCCGGCCGCTGCCGCCGAACCAGAGCCCTCCCCCACGACCTTCCTCGAGCAGCACTACCCGCCCGACTACTTCAACTTCGTGATCATCGACGAGTGCCATCGCTCCGGCTGGGGCGACTGGTCGACCGTGCTGACGCGCAACGCCAACGCCGTCCAGGTGGGCCTGACCGCGACGCCGCGCCAGCTGACGACGGCGCTGCCGGCGACCACGCCCGGCGTCGCCGCCGACGCGCAGATCACCGCCGACAACCTGCGCTACTTCGGCGAGCCCGTCTACGAGTACGAGCTGGGCCAGGGCATCGAGGACGGCTACCTTGCTGCCTGCGAGATCGTCCGGCGCGACATCTTCCTGGAGGGCAGCCCGTTCGCGGAGCGAGAGACGGGCCTGGACCGCGACGACATCGGCGCCCTCCCGCTGTGGGACGCGATCACCGGCGAGCAGCTGGCCGCCGCCGAGGCCCGCGAGCACTACGGCGCACAGTCGTTCGAGGACCGCCTGGTCCTGCCCGACCGGGTCAAGGCGATGGCCGACGACCTCTTCGACCGCCTCCTCGCCACCGGCGGGCCGGAGCAGAAGACGATCATCTATTGCGCCCGCGACAGCCACGCCGACGACGTCGCGATCGCGCTCAACAACCGCTACGCCCGCTGGTGCGCGCAGAACGGCCGCCGCCCCGCCGACCCGTACGCCTTCAAGTGCACGGCCGCCGTCCAGGGTCCCGATCCCCTGCCGGAGCTCCGCGGCGCCGCCCGCCACCACTTCGTCGCTACCACCGTGGAGCTCCTGACCACCGGCGTCGACGTACCGGCCGTCCGCAACATCGTCTTCTTCCGCTACGTCCGCTCGCCGATCGCGTTCTACCAGATGATCGGCCGGGGAACCCGCCTGGACCCCGCTTCGGGCAAGCTCATGTTCCGGGTCTTCGACTACACCGCCGCGACCCGGCTGTTCGGCGAGGCCTTCCGCACGCGCGCGACGACCGAACGGACGGAGCCATCCGAACCGCCGACCGGCGAGCCGGCGGAGCGCCGGATCACGGTCCAGGGCATTGACGTCCGCGTGTCGGACGCGGGCAAGGCGATCCTGACGACGGTCGACGGCGTGACCGTGCCGATCAGCCTGGAGGAGTACGAGGAGCGCCTGGCCGTCGGTCTCCTCGCGCGGGCGCCCTCGCTCGACGCCTTCCGGGCGGCCTGGATCCTGCCGCTCGAGCGCGCGGGGCTGCTGGCTGCGCTGCCCGACGGCGGTCGGTCGGCCGGCGTCATCCGCTCGCTGGAAGGGATGGACGAGTTCGACCTGTACGACGTCCTCGCCGAGCTCGGCTACGGGCTGGACCCGAAGACGCGGGTCGCCCGGGCCGA
>JARLHH010000174.1 GCA_031292335.1 Candidatus Limnocylindrales bacterium
CCATCCCGCCGGGAGAACTCCGCGTGGTCCTCCGAGAAGGTGACCTCGTAGCTGTCCGCCTCCACGCCGCTGGGCTGATGGCCGGCCGACCACACCGCGCCGCTGGCCATGTCGCGCAGGAAGAGGTAGCTGCCCCAGGCGTCGCGGGTCACGTCCTCGCGCCAGCGCGTCACGGCGACGTCACCCCAGCGGCTGTACCCGGATCCCGCGGCCGTCACCATGACCGCGTACCGCCCGTTCGAGAGCAGGTGCGTCCGCGGGATCGAGTCGTGGGGCGTCGTGAACCGGCGGGGGACCGGCGGCACGAGATCGCGCACGTCGGCGGCGCTCTTCACCTCTTCGGCGCGTGGTCGGGCCACGAGCACGTCGCGCGGCACCCGCTCCTGGAGCAGCAGCTCCGTGGCTTCGACCATGGGGTCGGCATGGAAGCGCTCCACCATCACGCCGGCGTTGAGGACGTTGCCCAGGGCCACCAGGGCCATCCCCTGGTGGTGTGCCATGTAGCTCTTCACGATCGCGACCGACGCTCCCTCGGGAAGCCGGCGCGGCGTGTAGTCCAGCGCCTCCCGGAAGCCGTATTGCCCGGCCGCCCCGGCGCTGCGCAGGCGGGCGAAGTTCCGGACCGCCGCCTGCGGCTGGATCATGGCGGCGAGGGCCGTCGCGTAGGGGGCCACGACGACATCCTCGCTGAGGCCCCGTTTGAGGCCGAGACCCGGCACGCCGAAGCTCGAGTACTGGTACGTGAGCGCGAGGTCGCGCGCATTGAACGCCGACTCCGAGATGCCCCACGGAACGCCGCGCTCCGCCGCGTAGCTCATCTGGCGGGCCACGACGACCCGGTAGGTGTGGTCGAGCAGGCTGTTGACCGGAGAGCGCATCACGAGAGCGGGCATCAGGTACTCAAACATCGACCCTGACCACGAGATCAGCGCGGAGCCCCGGCCGACGGGCGTCAAGGCGCGTCCCAGCCGGAACCAGTGATCCGGCGCGACCTCCCCCTTGGCGATCGCCAGGAAGCTGGCCAGGCGGGCCTCCGAGGCGAGCAGGTCGTAGTAGCTCGGATCCAGCGTGCCGTCCCGGGCGCGGAACCCGATCGAGAAGAGCTTGCGAGTCGGGTCGAAGAGGAAGCCGAAGTCCATCTCCCGGAACAGCTGCTGGGCCTGGTCGGCAATCGCCTGGAGTCGCCGAACGAGGGCGACCGCGGCCGGCGCCGCGTCGCGGGGCATGCGGGCCGGCGGATCGGACAGCTCGGCGAGCGTCGGGAACGCGTCCCCCTTCAGGGAGGGTTGCAGCAGCGCGAGGTCTCGAACGTGGCTGCTCACCGCACGCTGCGCCAGCCGGGCCCAGGCGACCAGCTCGCCGTCCGGGCCATCGCCACGCTCCGCGGTGAGCGTGGCCGCGATGTCCGACAGCGTCCCGGCATGCGCGGCGAGATCCGCGAGGCGGGCCGTCCAGGCGGCGGGCGAGGCCGGAGCCACGAGCTGGGCGCCCGCCACGGCCTCGACCGCTTGGTCGAGGTGCCGGCGGGTCAGCGTCTGGCTCCTCCGGTCGTCACCCATCGCGGCGGCGGCCTCGCGGGTCAGCTCGATCGCGTCACCGATCCCGGTGAGCGCGGCCGCGACCGGCAGCGGCTGGTCGATCATCTGGCGGCAGGCGTTGGACAGCGTGAGGAGGTGGCCGGCGAGGTTCCCGCTGTCGACCGATGAGATGTACGCCGGCTCCAGCCGGTGCAGGTCGCGCGTGTCGTACCAGTTGTAGAGGTGGCCGCGGAAGCGTTCGAGGCTCCCGACCGCGGTGAGCGTCGCCTCCAGGCGCTCCACCATCTCGAGCGTCCCGATCCAGCCGAAGTCGCGAGCGGTCACGGTGGCCAGCAGGTACATCCCGATGTTCGTGGGCGACGTGCGGTGCTCGACGACCGGCCGGGGATCGTCCTGGAAGTTGTCGGGCGGCAGCCCATGATCGTCCGGGCCAACGAAGGCCTCGAAGAACCGCCAGGTTCGGCGGGCGATCAGGCGGAGCGACCTGACGTCCGCCACCGAGAGCTGTCCCGTCGTCGGTTCCTGCGGTGGCAGGCTGACCCAGCGGGCAACGATCGGTGAGACCAGCCACAGGGCGACGAACGGGGCGGCGATCCAGCCCGCACCCGGCTTTGCGAGGACGACGAGGACGCCGACCGCGGCCGCGATCGCGACTCCGCCCGCCATTTGCCGGTAGAACCCCGCGAGGGCGAGGTCGCTGCGGACCTTGGCCTGCGCGGCCGTCGTCCACTCCAGCAGGTTGCGCCGGGTCCCATAGAGCCGCGCCATGGTTCGCAGGATCGCGTCGGCCATGAGCCACGCCTGGTGCGCCAGGAACGTGACGCCGAAACCCACGTGGGCAGCGGCGAGGGTGACGTCCGCGCCCACCGCCCGCAGGTGGCTGCGCTTGGAGATGCCGGCCCGTCGCGGCAGCAGGCCCCCCAGGACGGGCGGCACCGCCGGGACGATGACCGCGGCCAGCACGAACGCCGTCCACGGGCCGGCCGGGACGGACGGGAGCGTCCAGGCTGCCACGAGCGTGGCCAGCGACAGCGGGGCCGACAGCGTCCGGCGCAGGTTGTCGATCATCTTCCAGCGGGCGATGGCAGGCAGCGAGCTCAGGCTCCGCCCGCCGGTGGCGTCACGGGCCCGGCCAAGGATCCAGGGCAGGAGCTGCCAGTCGCCGCGCGCCCAGCGGTGCAGGCGGGCCGCGGAGACCAGGTAGTTCGACGGGAACTCGTCGAAGAGCTCGACATCGGTCACCAGCCCGGCCCGGGCGAACACGCCCTCGAACAGGTCGTGGCTCAGGAGCGCGTTCTCCGGCACCCGGTCGGCCATCGCGGCGTCGAACGCGTCGAGGTCGTAGATCCCCTTGCCGGTGTAGCTCCCCTCCCGGAACAGGTCCTGGTAGACGTCGGAAACCGCGGACGCATACGGGTCGATCCCGGCTGCTCCCGCGTACGTCCGCTGGAAGATCGATGCCTCGTGCTCGGCCGGGAGCGTCGACGTGATCCGGGGTTGCAGGACGCCGTAGCCCGCCGTCACCCGACCGGCCTCCGAGTCGAACGTCGCCTGGTTGAGCGGGTGGGCGATGGTGCCCACGAGGCGACCGATCGCGCCCCGGGGCAGCCGCGTGTCGGCATCGAGCGTGACCACGTAGCGCACGCCCGCCGGCGGCGTGGATGAGGGCCGCCCGGTGGCGAGGATGCCGGTGGCCGCCGAGCCCCGCAGGAGGGCGTTGAGCTCCTGGAGCTTGCCGCGCTTGCGCTCCCAGCCCATCCAGCAGCCCTGGGCCTCGTTCCAGCTTCGCTTCCGGTGGAAGAGCAGGAAGCGGGCACCTCCGCCGGGGGCCTCGCCGTGGCGATCGTTGAGCCGATCGATCGCCGCCGTCGCTGCCGCCAGGAGCTCGTCGTCGCCGGGTACCTGCTCGGCAGGCGCGTCGAGCCAGTCCGACAGCAGGGCGAACCGAAGGTCTCCCTCGCGGTTCCCCAGGTAGTGGATCTCCAGGCGGCCGACCTGCGACTCGACCTCGGCCTCGCTGGAGAGCAGCATCGGCACGACGACGAGCGTCCGCAGGTGGGACGGAACCCCTGCGTCCAGGTCGAGCCGGGGCAGGGCTCGCGGGCCAAGCACGTTCGTGACGGCCCAGTTCATGAGCGCGATCGCGAGGTCGGAGGCCGGTCCGAGCGCGAGGATCGCGACCAGCAGGGCTCCCGCGGAGCGCCCGCCGCCGGACAGCAGGATCGGGACGGCGAGGATGAGCGCCGTCACCAGCACGAGCGTCGCGACATAGCCACGCGCCGCGGCCCGCACGTAGGCGCGCCGGAACCGCGCTCCCAGCGGGACCTGGGCGCCCAGGGCGCGCTCGAACGCCAGGCGGCCGTCGGAGATCAGGTAGTAGCCGGGATCGCGGTGGCGGGCCGCCACCGACGCTCCGCCATCGCCAGGCGACGGCGCGGCGTCCGCCACGGGCGCCGCGCTCGCCATCGCCGAGGCTCGCCGGGCGACCTCGACCTCGGTCAGGCGGGAGCTGCGAGCCAGCTCCTCGACGGCGTGTCGGTAGCGATCCCGGGTCGCGAAGTCCATCTCGCCGAACGAGCGTTGGGAGCCGAGCACCTCGTCCACCAGGCTGACGCTCTCGACGAACGCGGCCCAGTCGAACCACGAGATCAGCCGCATGCTCGTGATCAGGTTCCTGATCGTCACGTTCATCGTCGCCTGGCGCTGGTGCTCCAGGCGGACCGTCTCCTCGGCGGTGGTCCCCTGGTCCGCGAGGAGCGTCTCCAGCCAGCGGAGGGCGGGCGTGGCCGCCGGGTCCTGGTCCCGCAGGCGCTGGAAGAGCTGGACCCGGGCAGGGGTCGGAAACGCCGCTGGGGAGAGCCGCCGCAGGGACGCCATCGCGACGTCCGGGCTGTCCATGCGGAGGCCCAGCAGGCCGTCGGCGAGCTCGTCCGCGTCCTGCCGTGCCGCCCGGCTCTGCACGAGCTCTTCCGCGATGCGCCGGAGGTTCTCGACCAGGAGAATCCGGAGGCTGATCGCGATCGCCCACAGCTCGCCGAGCGTCAGCGCCTCCACTCCCTGGTAGGCGCGGACCATGCGCCGCAGGCTCTCCGGATCGAAGCGGCTGTCCGTGTGGGCGATGTAGGCCCAGGCGAGACCGAGGACCCGTGGATACCCCTCGAGGTGGCCCTCGGCGAGCTTGGGGAGCTCGCGGTAGTAGTCCGGGGGGAGGTCGTCGCGGATCTCGCGGAGTTGCTCGTCGACGATCGGGAAGTTGTCGACCAGCCACTCCGCGGCCGGCGTGATCGACCGCTCCTCCCTGATCGCGCCTGCCAGGATGCGGTACGACTCCGCCAGGACGCGGCCGTTCTCGGCGATCCGGGGCCCGACGGCGCGTCCCCGGCGAGGCGTGCCCGTGACGGTCTGGGCGCCGGCGAGGGTCTGCGCGTGCTGCTCCAGCCGCTCCACGCTGAACAGCTCGGCGAGGATCGGCTCGTCGAGCTCGGCGTGCGACCTCGCCCGCCGGCGATGGGGTTCGGGCAGGCCCCGGGGTGGCTGGATCGATCGCATCGTCCGCTCTCGGCGCGCTCCGGTGTCGTGGGCGGCTCACCGGTGAGTGCGGAGCCCAGCATGGCCCCGAATGCGCCAACGCGCAGGATGGCGCCATGCTCGGGGACGTCAGGTGTGACGCGAGGCGCCGGGCTGCCCGATCGTGGACCGGGCCGACGCGCCGATCACGCGAGCCTCGCCGGTCGGCCCAGGAAGGCACCATACGCGCCGGTCGCCTCGACCAGTGGGTCCCTGAGCTCGCTTGGCAGAGGACCCCAGAGTTGCGGCTCGATCACGACCTCACCGGCTTTCAGGGTGCGTCTCCAGGTCCCCACGACTTCTCCGTCGGCCACCACGGTTGGCCTGAACATCCC
The DNA here is from genome assembly GCA_031292335.1 of Candidatus Limnocylindrales bacterium. Classification (GTDB taxonomy): domain Bacteria; phylum Chloroflexota; class Limnocylindria; order Limnocylindrales; family CSP1-4; genus CTSoil-043. The sequence continues at coordinate 5,441 of JARLHH010000174.1, forward strand.
GTTGCCGCCAGGGACGACCGCCGCGCTGTGCTCGGACGCCAGCGCCGCGGTTCGGTCCTGGTATCCGAGGAGGTACTCGTCGAATCCCGGCAGAAGATGCACGCGGCCCGCCGCCGGCGCCTGGGCGAGCGCCTCCGGCGCCAGCAGATGGCGGACTCCGTCGAGCTCGAGCGAGGTGAGGAGGTTCCCGTTGACTGCGATGCCCCGCTCCACATCCGCCATGGTCAGCCCGGACCATCGCACGAGATCCCGGCCGGTGGCCGGGCCGTGGCTTCGGAAGTAGCGGTAGGCGAGCTCGCCGAGCGCCTCGTCGCGGTCCAGCCGTCTCGGCGCCCGGACCCACTCGTCGAGCAGGGCAAAGGTCTGCTGCCTGCCCTCCGCCGCCCCCAGGACGAGCGTGCCGGTCTGCGCGAGGTACCAGAGCAGGTGGTAGCCGCGCTGGCCCGCCGTGCTCACGCCACCCCCGGCGATCGAGGCGAGGATCGCGGCGCGAGTGAGGGCGCGGCCGCCGGTCAGCGACGCGACCACAATCGCGCGGGCGCGTTCGATGTCCGCCTCGATGATCCCGAGGGCGGCTCGACGCGAGGCGGCCGATCGGAGCGCCCGGGGCGCAGTGAGCTGCAGCATCCAGCCCAGGTCCTCTGCCGGTACCAGGTGAAGCGTGCCCCGCATGGGCCACGAGCGCACGATCTCACCCGAGTCGAAGCTCGCATCCACCGCCGCCTCGCGCGTCTGTGACGCGCGGAGCCCCACCGACCACTTCGCGCCGGGAAGGTCCTGGGCCTGCATGGCCAGCATCCAGCGGACAACGTCACCCGGGGTCGAGAGCCCGCTCACGCCGATGCGCTGGGAGACCAGGCGCAGCGCGGTCAGGCGTCGGCCAGCAGGGATGAATGAAGTCGACGGCACCGGAGGCGTCGCCCCGGGCGCGGCGCTGCCCCATCCGTGAGCTGCCCGGCTTGCCCGCTCTCCGTGCTTCACGCCTCGATGCGGAAGACCGGGTACTCCGCCGCGATCGGCTCGAACTTCTCGACCGGAGCCGAGTGGTCGACCGGGATGTGCGGACGCGCTCCGATGGCTCGTTCGAGGTACGCCTTGATCACGGGCGCGCGACGATCCGGCGGCACCTCGAGCTGGCGCACCTCGCGTCGCCTGCCGTGCCGGATGACGGCCCGCCCGCCGGCGGCCCGCACGTTGCGGACCCAGGGCGACCGCTCGCCGAGCATCGAGACAACGTACCGCTCTCCCTGGTATTCGCCGAGCACGATCGGAATGGAGGAGACACGGCCGCTCCGGTGGCCCGTCGTCTCGAGCGCGACCAGAGAGGATGGCCCCAGGCCCAGCCCGCCGGCGAACGCCCACGCTCTCCCCGCCGCGCGCCCGGCGAGGTTTGGCCGACCGTCCCGGTAGAAGAGCCGGTTGCCGTTCCGGTGGGTGGCACTTCGGAGGTAGAGCGCATACGCGCCCGCCAGCCCGAGGACGCAGAACAGAAGGATGCGGGCGGTCTTCATGTGCGGGCCGATGCTAGCGCGAGAAGGGCCGGCGGGCATCGGCCTCGGGAAGGTCGCGCGCGACACGACCCACGGGGCGGCCCGAGGGTTGGTCCGGCCAGCCGTCGGCGGGCGGGGTTATCGTGAGCGGACGCAGGAGCCCAGCGCGAGGAGGGGAGACCGTGACCACACTCGAGAATCGGCCGAACACGGCGCTGCTCGTCATCGACGTGCAGAACGGCGTGGTTGCCGGGGCGTACGAGCGCGACGCGGTCGTCGCCAACGTCGGCAGCCTGGTCGAGAAGGCGCGGCGCGAACGGGTGCCTGTCGTCTGGGTCCAGCACTCCGACGAGCAGCTGGCGCGGGAGAGCGACGACTGGCGGATCGTCCCCGAGCTGACTCTGGATGAGGCCGAGCCGCTCGTCGAGAAGCACTACGGCGACGCCTTCGAGGAGACCACCCTCGAGACCGTGCTGGCGGACCTCGGAGTCGGGCGTCTCGTCGTCGCCGGCGCCCAGACCGACGCGTGCGTCCGCTCGACGCTCCACGGCGCGTTCGTCCGCGGGTACGACGCGGTCCTTGTCAGCGACGCCCACACCACGGAGGACCAGACGGCCTGGGGGGCGCCGCCCCCGGACCTGGTCATCGCCCACACGAACCTGTACTGGACCTACCAGACGGCGCCGGGCCGGACGGCCGGGACGGTCAAGACCAGGGATGTCGACTTCGGCTGATGACCCTGACGCCTCACGCGAGCACTTCCGCCGGTGCCAGCGAGATCGCGCCGGACGTGTGGTGCCTGGGCCCGCGCGGACGCACCCAGACCAACGTCTACTTCGTGGGCACCGGATCGTCGTGGTGCCTGGTCGATGCCGGCTGGGCGAACGACGGGCCGTCGATCACGCAGGCCGCCGAGGCGGTGTTCGGGGCCGGCGCGCCGCCAGCCGCGATCCTCCTGACCCACTTCCATCCCGATCACGCCGGCTCAGCACGCACGCTGGCGCGGATCTGGGACTGTCCGGTCTACCTGCACCCCGACGAGCTGCCGCTCGCCCAGGGCGACTTCGCGACGATCGCGAAGTCCGCCGGCCCGCTCGACCACTGGGTCGTCCTGCCCCTGATGCGCGCGATGGGTCGGCGGCGGCGTGAGCTGCTGCTCGCGGCTTCGAGCCTGCGCGACGTCTCGCGCCCGCTCGGACCGGAAACCGGGATGATGGGTCTGCCGGGCTGGGAGTGCATTCCTACGCCGGGCCATACGCCGGGCCACGTCGCGTTCTTCCGATCCAGCGACCGCGTCCTGATCACGGGCGACGCCCTCGTGACCCTGAAGCTCAACTCGTTGACCGGCCTGGTGCTGCAACGGCACGGCCTGTCGGGGCCGCCCCGCTACACGACCTGGAGCTGGTCGGCGGCCAGGGTGTCGATCACCACGCTCGCTCGGCTCCGGCCGAACGTGCTGGCGTGCGGTCACGGCACGCATCTCGCCGGCCCGACGACCGCGGATGCCGTGCGCGCGTTTGCCGGGCGGTCAGGCTTCCCCACGCCTGCCCGGTGATCGGCCCGGCCCGCAGGACGCCGTCACAACCCCTCGAACACGTCCGGGTAGACGGCGAGCCCGGTCGGGACCGGGTCATCTCCCGGCAGGACGAGCGCCTGGAAGGCGGGACCTGCCGCATCGTAGGGTCCGTGGATGCCGACGGGAATCGCGGCGGTGAAGCCGAACCGGCCGTAGTAGCGCGGGTCTCCGAGCACCACGATCAGGCGCTCGTGACCACGCGCCGCCCGTACGATGCCCGTGCGGACGAGGGCCGAGCCCGTTCCCTTCCCTTGCCACTCGGGGGCCACGGCGACCGGCGCGAGCGCGAGTGCCGGCCGTCCGCCGACCGTGATCCGGCTCATGGCGGCGAACCCCACGACGTTACGGCGTGATTCGCCATTCGGCCGGGCCACGAGCGCGAGACCGGGCAGCCAGGCATCCGAGGTGCGCAGGCGGTCGACCAGGAGCGCCTCGTCCGCTCGCCCGAACGCGGACGCCACGACCGCATGCACCGCGGGGAAATCGAACGGTCGCTCCTGCCGGATCAGCCAGACCATTCGTGGAGGGTACCAGCGGGTTGGCCGCGTTGGGGGCGTCGTCGCCCGAACTGGCTTCCCTGCCCCCGTCAGAACCGGAAGCCGGATTCCAGGAGCGCCATGCCGGCATCGACACGATCGAGGAACCGCTCGGCCGGGTCGTCCGCTTCGTGGGCGTCGGGTGCGAACCAAGCGGCGATCGCGACACCGATCACCGCACCGGCGAGCGCCAGGACCGCATCGTCGCCGGCCGGCCGGCGTGCGCGCTCTGTCACGAGGTCGGCGATCTCTCCAACGGTCCTCGCGAACTCCCCGAGCATCGCTGCCTGCAGCTCGGGCACGCTCCGCATGAGCCGCTCGCGCTCCAGCTGCAGGGCCATCTCCTCGCCCGGGAGGCTCCCGAAGCCGGAGCGGAGCGAGGCGCGCAATGCCTGGACGGCGTTGAGCTCGGGTGGCTGCGCACGGAACGCCTCGATCATGCGTTCGTCGAGGTCGTCGTAGATGACGAGGTCCGGCTTGGTCGGGAAGTAGCGGAAGACGGTGGAGGGCGAGACCTCGGCCAGGTCGGCGATCTGCTCGATGGAGGTCTCGTCGTAGCCCTGCTGGTGGAACAGGCGCAGGGCGTGCTCCTGGATCAGGGCCCGCGTCTTCGCCTTCTTGCGTTCGCGCAGGCCTAACCTGGGTGGAACGTCGGTGTGGGTCATGTGCATGGCCTCGCTCTCCGTCGTGGTGGCCGCTCTCGCTCCGGCCCAGTGTCGCCCGCCTGAACTCCTCCGTCTAGCCCGCCGTGAGCGGGCCCGTCGCTGGCTGTGACGTCGCGGCCGGCCGCGCTGACCGTGCCCGGGCGGGCAGGAACAGGAGGGCAAGCACGATCGCGATCAGAGCCACGCCCGCGGTGATCCGCACGGCGTCGTCCATGCCCGCCACGAATGCCGTCTTGACCGAGGCGAGCAGCTCCGCCGATCCCGTCTGCTGTGCCACCGCGAGCCCCCCGAAGACGCTCGCCTTCACGGCCGCCGCCGCCGATGCCGGCAGCCCGCTGACCGCCACCTGCGCCTGGTAGGTCGAGTTGAGGACGCTGCCCAGGAACGACGCACCGAAAGCCGGGCCGAGCTTCACGACCGCCTGGAGCAGCGCGGCGCCGACGCCGCTCCGGTCGGCGGACAGCTCCACGAGCGCGGCCGACGCGGCAGTGGCAAAGCCCAGGCCGCCCCCCAGGCCGACCACGAAAGTCCAGCCCGCGATGAACCCATCGCCGCTTGCGGCGGTCATCGTGGCCCCGACGACGGAGCCGGCCACGACCACCGCGAACCCGATCGCGACCGTCAGCTTCGCCCCGATCCGGGCCGTCACGCGATCCGCGGTCACGGCACCGACGATCAGCCCGCCGACCGCCGGAAGGAGGCGGAGCCCCGAACCCTGCGGATCGACGCCCATGATCGCCTGGAAGTACTGGGGCAGCCCGAACAGGACCCCGAACAGCCCGAAGATGCCGAACGCCGTCAGGAGCACCCCCCACGTGAAGCTCCGCGAGCGGAAGAGCGAGAGGTCGATGAGCGGCTGGCCGTCCGGCTTCGCGGTGAGCCGGCGCTCCCAGAGCGCGAATCCGGCGATGACCACCAGCCCTCCGACCACCGGCATGACCGCGCTGGAGCTGCCCCAGCCATCGTTGCCGGCCTCCACCACCCCGTACATGAGGGCGACGAGCCCGGCGCTCGAGAGCAGGATGCCGACGACGTCGATGCCGGGCGGGCGGGCCGACCGCGACTCGGGCACGAGTGTCAGCACGGCGATCAGGCCGAGCAGGGCGACCGGCACGTTCACCAGGAAGATCCAGCCCCACCAGACGTGGCTGAGCATCCAGCCGCCGATGATCGGTCCCAGCGGCAGGCCAATGAAGTTGGCCGCCCCCCAGATCCCGATCGCGCGCGGCCGCTCCGCCTCGTCGAAGAGCACCGTGATGATCGAGAGCACCATGACGATGAGCGCGGCACCGGCCAGGCCGAGCGCCACCCGCGCGGCGATGAAGACCTCCGGGCCCGGCGCCAGGGCGCAGCCCAGCGAGCCGACCACGAACAGGAGCAACCCGCCGCTCATCACGGCCTTGCGCCCGTACCGGTCGCCCAGCAGGCCCGCCGGCAGCATGCCGGCCACGAGCGCGAGCGTGTAGGCGGTGACGAACCATTGGAGCTGTGACTCCGATGCCTTCAGCGCGCCGGCCAGCGTCGGCAGCGCCACGGTCAGGACGGTCACGTCCAGGGTCACTGCGAACACAGCGACCACCATCGCACCGGCAGCCCACCAGCGGCGCGTCCCCGTTCCAGCCATGACGACCTCCGCGACGAGCACGTGTGCGTGCCTCTCGTGACAGCGAGACACCGCACAGTGCTATTGACATCCATAATAGAGTGAATGTCAATAGAATGCTACGTCAATCGGACGCCGACACCCTGCCGTCCCGCGACGGCCCGGGCATCCGGCTCGGCCTCACATCTGGTTGAATACCCCGGATGGACCGCGCCTCCTTCGTCCGCCGGCTTCCAAAAGCGGATCTCCACGTCCACGTCGAGGGGAGCCTGGAGCCGGAGATGATGTTCGAGCTGGCGCTGCGTAACGGGATCCAGCTCCCGTACGACTCCGTCGCCGAGGTCCGGGCGGCCTACGAGTTTCGTGACCTGCAGGCGTTCCTCGACATCTACTACCAGGGCGCCGCGGTGCTCGTCACCGAGGCGGACTTCCACGACCTCATGCTCGCCTACCTGGAGCGGGCCCGCGCGGACGGCGTGCGCCGGGCCGAGATCTTCTTCGATCCCCAGACCCACACCGCGCGCGGCATCGGCTTCCCCGTCTTCATGCATGGGTTCCTTCGCGCGATCGCCGAAGCCGAGGTCCGCTGGGGGATTTCGGTGGGACTCATCCTGTCCTTCCTCCGCCATGCTCCCCCTCACGAGGCGCTCGCCACGTGGGAGGCGTCCGCCCCGTTCCGGGACCGCCTGCTCGGCGTGGGCCTCGACTCCTCGGAGGTGGGCAATCCCCCGGAGCTGTTCGTCGACGTCTTCCGGGCGGCGCGCGAGGCCGGCCTCCACGTCGTTGCCCACGCGGGCGAGGAGGGGCCCGCGGCATACATCACGGGCGCGCTCGACACCCTGGGCGCCGAACGCATCGATCACGGTGTCCGGTCGGAGGACGACCCGGCGGTCGTGGAGCGGCTCGTGCGGGAGCAGATCCCGCTGACCATGTGTCCGCTCTCCAACGTGAAGCTCAAGGTCTTCGACCGGATCGAGGAGCACAGCCTCAAGCGGCTGCTGGATCTCGGCGTCATGGTCACCGTGAACTCGGACGATCCGGCCTACTTCGGCGGCTACATCCTCGACAACTACCTGGCCGTCGCCGACGGGCTGGGCCTCGACGACGACGACCTGGCCCGGCTCGCCCGCAATTCCATCGAGGCATCGTTCCTCTCCCCGGACGCGAAGGCGGCCCTCCTCCACGAGATCGACCAGGTTGTCGAGCTCGCGGCGCAGGGTCAGCCCTCGCCCGAGGGATAGCTCCGGCTCGACTCCGGGCAGCCGCCCGGGTCCACCCCCTCCGGCGTCGTCGCTGCCGCGGCGGCCGGCAGTGCCCGGCCTGGCGCGCCGCCCGCGGCTCAGCGAACCGTGAATCCGTCCCCCTGGTCCCGGACCGTCCGGACCGCGTCGAGCCCCGAGTAGAGGACGAATGCGACGCCGGTCTCCAGCGACTCGCCGGGCTGGAGGGACCGCGCCCGACCGGCCGCCTGGGCCGCCTCGAGCTGCATCGGGTGGCTCGTCCACGGCTCCAGGCAGAGATGATGGTGGCCGCGCCAGCCACCGTAGACCTGCCAGAGCCAGGCGTGCGGGAAGACCGCCCGGTCGAAGCTGATCGCCACCCCGCGGCCTGACGACGTGTCGGTGAGGGCGAGCCAGCCCTCAGGCAGGTCGGTCGCCCAGTGGCCGCCGAAGACCGCGTCGGATGCGGGCCGCACGAGCCGCGCGTCGCGCGATCCGGTTGGGGCGGTCAAGTCCGGCTGGTCCGGCCACTCGTACGCGGTCCCGACCTCGCCCATGCTCGGGCCGGACGACACGCCGACCAGCATCTCGTGCCCCGGCAGATCGATCCGATGCGCCGGCGTCACCGCGAAGGCGGGATGGATCCCCCACAGGAAGGGCAGCGGGCGCACGTCCAGGTTCGTGAGGCGGTAATGGGCGCGCAGGACTGGCTCGTCGCCGTGGACCTCGAGGGTGCGCTCGAGGCGCGCCGGGGCCATCGTTCCGAGCCCCACCGCCGCGATCCAGGCTCGGTCGCCCGTGGCGCCGACCTCGGCTGTCCACGGCACGGACCACAGCTCCCCCATGTACGGCAGCAGCTCGCCGTGGAGGTCGGCTCGATCGCCCGTCGGGAAGATCTCGTCCCATCCTCCGGACCACCAGTCGTCGAAGTTCGCCCCGTAGGGTGCGCGACGCGGCTGCGTCCGCGGGTTCGACCACAGGAGATTGCGGTCAAGCGCCTTGTCGACCAGCTCGACCACGTGCCCGCCCAGCTGCGGGAGCATCGTGACGCGGAGCGCCGCATTCTCCAGGACCAGGGCCGGGATGTCGTGGAGGCTCCAGCCCTCCGAGACGTGCGCGCTCACGCGAGGATCACCTCGACGCCGGCCGCGCGGATCCGCTCGACGTGTGCCGGATCGGCGCCAGCGTCGGTGACGAGCGTGTTCACTGCGCTGATCGGAATGATCGGGGTGAATCCTGACTGGCCCAGCTTCGAGGCGTCCGCGACCACGACGACCCGCCGGGCCCGGGCGGCCATCATCGCCCCGACCTCCGCGACGAGCACGTGGGGTGTCGTGAGCCCCTCCTCCGTCGTGAGCCCCTCGCAGCCAAGGAACACGATGTCGGCCGAGAGCTCGCGGATGCCGGCCACCGCCTGGGGGCCGACGACCGCGCGGTAGTCGGGGAGATAGAGACCACCGAGGCAGATCAGGTGGGGCGCTTCCCAGCTGCCGATCTCTTCGACGATCGGAAGCGACGGCGTCACCACCGTGATCGCGCCGGACCGGCGCAGCGGACCGGGCATGCGGGCGGCGAGCGCGGCGACCGTCGTCCCCGAGTCGAGGAAGACCACGTCGCCGGCCGAGATCATCGCCGCGGCAGCCGTGCCGATGCGCACCTTCTCCTCGCGATGCTCGCGCGCCTTGCCCGCGTAGCTTCCGAGGTGGCGGGATGCCGCGCCGCCCACCGCCCCGCCGTGCACTCGGCGGAGGCGGCCCTCTTCCTCCAGGATCACGAGGTCGCGGCGGATGGACGCGTCGGTGACCAGGAAGCGCCCGGCAAGCTCCGCCACGGAGACTCGCTCGTGTTCCGCGACGAGGCGCGCGATCTGGTCGCGCCGGTCGCGAGCGCCGGGTGTCCCGAGCGCCGCTGGGCCGCGGAGCGACACGTCTCCTTCCGCCCCGCGCGAGGCGACGCCGAGGGCGCCGCGCCCCACGGTTCCCGCGGTCGGCGCCCCCGGGTGCGCGCTCACTTGTTCACGCCCATCGTCAGGCCCTGGATCAGGTTCCGCTGGAAGATCAGGTAGACGACGACCGCCGGCAGGGCGGAGAGCAGCGAGCCGGCCATGAGGGCCGGGACGTTGACCACGCGGCCGGTCTGGATCACCGCCAGGCCCACCGTGATCGTGCGGACCTGCGGATCGTTGAGAAACAGCAGGCCGATGAGGAGGTCGTCCCAGATCTGGATGAACTGGAGCACGGCGACGGTGGTGATCGCGGGGATGCTGAGCGGCAGCATCAGCTTGCGGAAGACCTGCCAGTACGACGCCCCGTCCATCACCGAGGCCTCGATGAGCTCCGAGGGGATGCCCCGGTAGTACGTCGTCATGAGGTAGGTCGCGAACGGCGCGCCGAGCGCCGCGTAGACCAGGACCGCGCCCAGGTACTGGTTGTTCAGGTGGGCAACCCGGGCGATGTTAACGAACTCGGGGATGATGATCGACTGCATCGGGATCATCATCCCGGCGAGGATGGCCAGGAAGACCATGCCCGAGCCGCGGAACCCGAGCTTCGCGAAGGCGTAACCGCCCGTGGTGCTGACCACGATGATCAGCACCACGGCCCCGGCCGTCACGACGGTCGAGTTGATCAGCTCCTGCACGACCGGCAGGACGTTGAACAGCTCCGCCCAGCTGTCGAGCGAGAAGCCGTTCCCGGAGATGTACTGGTCCTCGGACTTGAACGCGGTCAGCACCATGAACACGAACGGGAACAGCATGACCACGACGACCACGCACAGGATCAGGAACATCAGGCTGCGCGTGATCCGGCGCCGGGTGATCCCCATGGCGGGCTAGTCCAGCCGGCTGCGGAAGATCCGCAGCTGCGCAAGGCTGACCGCGAACACGATCGCGAACAGCACGATCCCGATGGCCGCGGCGTACCCGAACACGCCGACCTGGAAGCCCTGCTGGTAGACGTAGAACTCGAGCGTGGTCGTCCCGTAGCCGGGCCCACCGCCGGTCATCACGAAGATCAGGCTGAACAGGGCAGTGAACGCGGTGATCAGGGTCAGGATGAAGGCGAACTGGATGAACCGCATCAACATCGGGATCGTGATCTGGACGAAGGTGGTGAACCCGCCGGCGCCGTCCACCCGGGCAGCCTCGTAGACGTCGCGGTCGAGAGTGGCCATCCCGGTGATGAAGATGATCGTGTTGGTGCCGAACACCGACCAGATGAAGGTGATCGCGACGGCGACCATCGCGGAGAGTTCGCCCGACAGCAGGTCGGTGTGGATGAAGCCAAGCCCGAAGGCGCTCAGGACGTGGTTGAGGATCCCTTCGCCGGCGAACACGCGGAGCGCCACCATGCCGATGACGACCCAGGAGATCGCCGTCGGCAGGAAGTAGGCGGAGCGGAAGAAGCGCCAGCCGGGGACGTGCTCGTTGAGCAGGTACGCCACGAGCAGCGGGATGAGGATGGCGAACGGGATCGACGCCAGCAGCAGCAGGTTGTTCTCGATCACCCGCCAGAACGTCGGGTCGCTGAACAGCCGCGCATAGTTCGCGGTCCCGACCCAGGTGGACGAGATCCCGTCCCAGCGGGTGAAGCTGAAGTAGACCGCCTGGGCGATCGGCACCGCGAGCAGGAGCAGCTCGAGCACGATCACCGGCACCGCGAACAGGAGGCCGGCGCGCCGCTGCGACGTCCGCAGGCGGCTGCCGGAAGCGCGCCACCGCCGTCCGCGCCCGCGGGCCGCGCCGTCCGTCGCCGTCGAGAGGGTGGTCATCGGGGGAAGAGCGGCCGGCGGCGGGCGAGGCCCGCCGCCGGCCGGGATCGATCAGCCGCCGGGGGCGGGTGCGGTGTACGTGTCGCCGCGTCGATCGGGCGGCAGCTGGTTCAGGGCGTCCGACATCGCCTTCGTCGCGTCCTGCGGGCTCATGGTGCCGGCAAGGACCGCGTTGAGGACCTTGGTGGCGACGTCCTGGACCTCGGGCTGGATGACGTTGTCGATCATCGGGTAGCGCGTGTAGCCCTGGTTCGCCGCGAAGTCGAGCATCTGGTTGGCCAGCGGGTTGGTCGCCGGGATCCCGGCGACGACCGGGATCAGGCCGCCCTGGGCGATGATGTTCTGGGCCGTGGGCGTCGCCAGCCAGGCGAGGAACGCCGCGGCCTCGGCCTTGTGCTGCGAGTAGCTGGTGACGCCGAAGCCGTCACCGGGGAACTCGACCACGCCCTTGGCCTGGGTGTCGGTGAACGGCGGGACGAACACACCGACGTTGGAGCCCATCTTGTCGCTGAACTCCTGGAAGTCCCACGAGCCCTCGAGCGTCATCGCGGCCTTGCCGGCCTCGAACTGGGCGACCGAGTCGGTGTTCGTCAGGACGTCCGGGTTCGTGTAGCCCTGGGTCTTGAGCGAGGCCCACTTGGTGAGCTGGGCGACGATCGCCGGGTCGGTCCACGGGATCGCGCCGCTGTAGAGCTTCTGCCAGTCGCTCACCGGCAGGTACATCATCATGTAGCTGAGGTCGTAGTACGGGTAGAAGCCGGCGTTGAGCGCCTGGCCGCCGGTGCCGTAGTCCAGCGGCAGGATGCCCGCAGCCTTCAGCTTTGCGCACGCGGCGAAGAACTCGGTCCAGTTGGTCGGGAAGGTGGTGATCCCGGCCTTGGCGAAGAGGGCCTTGTTGTAGAACCCGTTGTAGTGCTGCATGTCGAGCGTGACGCAGATCGCGCCCTGGTCGAGCGAGAGGCCCTTGGAGCACCAGTCGATGCCGGTGAACTGCTTGAGCGTGTCCATCGGGATGTACGCGTTGAGCGGTTCGAGGTAGGACTGGTTCTGGAGGGCGAACAGGCCCGTCCACATCGTCATGATGTCCGGCCCGGAGCCGGCGATGGCCGCGGTCTTGAGCAGGGCGAAGTAGTTGTCCGCCGGCTGGCTGACGACGTTGATCGTGACGTTCGGGTTCGCGGCCATGTAGGCCTTGACCAGCGCATTGGTCACGTCGGCGTTTGCCTCGGTGCCGTAGTTGTGCCAGAGCGTGAGCGTGACGGGCGCCGCCGGCGACGGCGAGGCGGCGGCCGCCGACGGGGCCATCGAGGCCGCTGCCGAGGCGCCGGCCGAAGGCGCCGCGGTGGCGGCCGGGGCCGTCGTCGCGCCGCTGCTGCAGGCGCTCACAAGGATGGCCGCCACGGCGAACACCGCGACGATCTTTCGGTGAACCATTCGTCTCCTCCTCGGACGGCCGGTCGCCCGATCAACTCGATCGGAGCTGGCCCCTCGCACAACGCCTGCACCCCGGCCGACCCGACGGTCCGTCGGAGCCGTGACGCGCTGAGGGCGTTATAGCCCCGCGCGAAACGGACGTCAATCCGAACATTGGCCTGGACCTCCCGGTGAGCGTCCGTGATCTCGAGAGTACCGATCCGCGCATCGAATCTACATGATTCGCGCATCAACAGATACATCATCGGTTGACGAACGGCGTGGGCGTGATAGATTTCCGACGGCAGGTCCGCGCCCGCGGGCCGCCGCGTGCGTCGCCCGAGCGCCCAGCGCCGCCGGTCGGCCGAAGGAGGTTCAACGGTGTCGACGGGCGAGTCGATCAGGCTCCAGCGGCTCTTCGACGGCGGGCAGAACGTCGTCGTCGTGGCGATCGACCATGGCCTCTACAACGGTCCGCGCCCGGGCTTCGAGAACCTCGCGCCGGTCGTCGATCGGCTGCGCGGCGCGGATGCGATCCTCCTGAGCCCCGGCATGGTCCCGCATCTTCGGTCGGTCTTCGAGCATCGGGGCGCCCCGGCGCTCATCGTTCGCCTCAACTGGGGCACCCAGTACGCGACCCAGTGGGGCTACCGCGAAAGTCGAAGCGTGCCCATGATCTCGGCCGCTCAGGCGGTGGCCCTCGGCGCCGACATCGTGCTCGTCGGGATGTCGATCAAGACCGGCTCCGAGCTGGTCGACGCGGAGAACGTGGCCCAGGTCGCGCGGTGCGTGGCGGAGAAGCGCGAGGTTGGCGTCCCGATCGTCGGTGAGGTCTACCCGGCGGGCCACGAGGACATCGCCCCCGAAGAGCGCCACGAGCAGATCTCGATCGGCTGCCGGATCGCTGCCGAGCTCGGCGCCGACCTGGTCAAGACGTTCCACACGGGCGCGCGCTTCGCGGAGATCGTCCGCTCGACGCCCGTGCCGATCCTTGCGCTCGGGTCGAAGAAGGCTCCACGGGAGGTCGACGCGCTCGAGCTGGCCGCCACCGCGATCCGTGACGGCGCCCGTGGCGTGGTCTTCGGACGGAACGTCATCGGGGCGCGGAGCCCCGAGCGCTTCCTGGAGGCGCTCCAGGAGGTGGTCAAGAACGGCGCCGAGCCTGCCGCGGCCGCCGCGAAGCACGGTCTGGACTGAACGTCGCTCGCGGGCCCGCGATGTCTCTCCTGATCGGCCTCGACATCGGGACGACCTCCGTTAAGGCCGGCGTGTTCGAGCCGTCCGGGCGGCAGCTCGCGGGCGCCGTCGAGGAGTATCGGATCGACCATCCCGCGCCGGACCGGGCGGAGATCGACGCCGAGACGTACTGGGACGCGACGGCCGTCGCGGTCAGGCGGGTCCTCGGGAGCGCCGGCGTCGACGCGGCTCGTGTCGTCGCGATCGCCGTGTCCAGCCAGGGCGAGACCGTGGTGCCGGTCGACGCGAACGGCAGGGCGCTGGGCTCCGCGATCATCTGGCTGGACAACCGGGCCCTGGCCGAGGCACGCGAGCTTGCCGAGCGATTCGGTGACGCGACGGTCTACGACCGCACCGGAGTTCCGTCGGTCACGCCGACATGGAGCGCCTGCAAGCTGCTCTGGTGGCGGCGGCACGAGCCAGGGCTGTTTGCCCGTGCCTCGCGCTTCCTGCTCGTCGAGGATCTTCTCCTCCACCGGCTCTCGGGGCGCTTCGTCACGGAGGGCGGCGTGCAGTCCACGTCCCTGCTCTACGACATTCGCGGCAATACCTGGTGGGACGCCATGCTGGAGGCGGTGGGGATCGGCCCGGAGCGCCTTCCCGAGATCGTCAGGCCCGGGGCGGTCGTGGGCACCCTGTCGGCGGCGGCCGCGCGCGAGCTGGGGCTGCCGGGCCGCGTGCGCGTGGTCGCCGGGGGCATGGACCAGGGAGCTGGCGCGGTCGGCGTCGGGAACATCGGGGACGGCGTGGTGTCCGAGAGCACGGGCGGTGCGCTGACCCTCCAGGCGTCGGTCGATCAACCCGGCGGCGACCCGACGCGCCAGACGCCCGTCTACGTCCACTCGGCCGCGGACCGCTACCTCTACTGCCCGGTCTGCCCGACCGGCGGGATGGCGCTGACCTGGTTCCGTGACCAGTTCGGAGCCGAGGAGGTCGCCCAGGCGGCCCGCGACGGCGCCGTCGGCAGCGCATATGACGCGCTGACGGCGCTGGCGGCCGGCGTCCCACCCGGCGCCGAGGGTCTGACCATGCTCCCTCACCTGATGGGCGCGTTCAGCCCGGAGTACGAGCCGCAGGCGAGCGGTGTCTTCTTCGGGTTCACGCTCCACCATGGCAAGCCACACTTCGTGCGGGCCGTGCTGGAAGCCGTGGCGTTCATGCTCCGGCGGAACCTGGAGCTGCTCACCGAAGCCGGTGCGCAGGCCTTCGAGATCCGCTCCCACGGCGGCGGCTCGCGCAGCGCGCTGTGGAACCAGATCAAGGCCGACGCCTGCGGGCTGCCGGTGGTCACCCTGGAGGGCGGAGACGCGGCGGTGCGTGGTGATGCGATGATCGCGGGCGTGGCGGCCGGGGTCTTTCCGGACCTTGCGGCCGCCTCCATCGCGATGGTGACGATCAAGGACCGCTATGAGCCGGATCCGGCGGCGCGAGCCGCCTATGACGAGGCCTATGGCCGCTATGTCCGGCTCTTCGACACGCTCCGGCCGCTCTTCGCGACGGGCGGCCGGGCGGCCGGCAGCTGACCCAGCAGAATCGGTGATGCATCTCGCAGGAGGGAGACCGTGGCGGTGAAGGCGAAGATCGGCGTCCTCGTGATGGCGCTTCTCGAGGACGACTACAACAAGACGGCCCACATGCGGCCCGCCGCCACCGCGGCCGCCCAGGAGATCGCTGACGCGCTCGCCGCCTACGGCGACGTCGTCCACGCGGGGCTGGTCGAGGAGGAGGAGCAGGCTGCCGCTGCCGCCCGCCTCTTCAACGCCGAGGACGTCGACATCATCGTCGCGCTCGAGCTCGCCTACACGAAGGGCCTCGTTCCGGCGCGCTGCCTGCTCGACACCACCGCGCCCGTGCTCGTCTGGAACACCCAGAAGATCCCGCGGCTCGGCGAGGACGACGGCTTCGACGTGGTCATGCTCAACAGCGGCATGGCCGGCATGCCCGAGCTCACTGCCGTGCTCGTCCGTACGAAGCGCGAGTTCGCGCTCGTGACGTCCCGTTTCGACGACCCCGACGGGCGTCGGCGCGTCGGCGAGGTGATCGCGGCGGCGGCGGTCCGGCGCCGCCTGCGGGAGGCGAGGATCGCCCTCGTCGGCCACCCGTTCGAGGGCATGACGGACCTCATGTTCGACGGCCTGTCGCTTCGCCAGCAGATCGGCCCCGTCGTCTGGCCCCTCGAGCCGGAGAAGGTCGCCGTCCGCTTCGGCGAGATCCCGCAGGCCGACGTCGACGCGACGGTGGCCGCCGAGCGGGCCCGCTACACGGTGGAGATGGAGCCCGCCCTCTTCGAGCGCTCGGTCCGCCTCGCGCTCGCGCTCGAGTCGATCGTGAAGGACCATCGCTTCGACGCGTTCACCGCGTTCGACCAGGTCTGGTTGAGCGATCCCCGGGTCGGGATCATCCCCTCGTACGGGACGGGGCGCCTCTGCGAGATCGGGATCCCGGCCTCGCCCGAAGGCGATGTCACGACCGCGGTGGCCCAGCTGATCATGCAGGAGCTCGCCGGCCAGGCCACGACCCTGGAGAACTACGTCATCGACTTCGAGAACGAGGCGGTGATGTTCTCCCACGACGGCCACGGGAACCCCGCCCTGGGCACGCCCGGCGCGGTCAAGGTCAAGCACTCCATCTACTACAGTGGCGTCCACGGCTTCGGGGCCGGCTTCGAGTTCGCCTACGAGCCCGGACCGATCACCAACCTCGCGCTCGTGCTCGTGGGCGATGGGAAGTGGCGGTTCGTCATCTCCGAGGGACAGCTCCTGCCGTTCCCGCCGCGACCGATCTCCGCGCCCCAGACGCTGTTCAGGCACGACACGCTTCCCATTGCCGACTGGTGCGACGCCTGGTTGCGCGCCGGCGCGACCCACCACATGGGCGCGGCCCGGGGGCGATGGACGGCCCAGCTCCTCCACCTCGCCCGCATGCTGGGCATCGAAGCGGTCGTCGTCTGAGGATGGATGGCGGGAGGCGAGTCCGCGCTCCGGTCTTCGAGATCGGTCTCAAGGGGTACCTGTACGGCGCGGACGCCGTGCGCCTGGCCGAGGCCGCGGACCGCCTGAGCCAGGAGCTCGACGTCAGCGTCATCTTCGACCCGCAGGCGGTCGACATCCCGGCCGTCGCCCGGGCGACACGGCGCCTTCTCGTCTTCGCCCAGCACATGGACCCGGTCGCCGTCGGGCGCGGCGTCGGGAGCGTGCTGCCCGAGGCGCTCAGGGAGGCGGGCGCGGTCGGCACGCTGCTCAACCACTCGGAACGGAGGATGACGCTCGGAGACATCAACCGGGCGATCCTCCGCGCCCGCGACGTCGGCCTCGCCACGCTCGTCTGCGCAGACTCGCCGGAGGAAGCGGCGGCCATCGCCCAGCTCGGTCCCGACATCGTCCTCGCCGAGCCGCCGGAGCTGATCGCGACGAGCCGGTCGGCGGCGACCGAGATGCGGGGGTTCGTCGAGCGATCGGTCGAGATGGTCAGGCGGATCGATCCGGGCATCATCGTCATGTGCGGAGCCGGAGTCCAGACGCCGGACGACGTGGAAGAGATGATCCGGCTGGGGGTCGGGGGAACCGGATCGTCGAGCGGGGTGCTGAAGGCTGCCGACCCGGTCGCGCTGATGCGCGCGATGCTCACGGCCATGAAACGAAGCTGGGACGAGCTGCATGCCCGCCCGCCTGTGATTCAGAAAAGCAGAGGAACGACCGGATGACCGTCCACCACGAGACCGTCGGGGTCCACAGCCACCTGCACAAGCCGATGTTCCATGACGTGACAGGCGCGGCCGAGGCGGCGGTCGCCCGATCCGGGATCCGGATGGGCACGCTGACCGTCTACTCGAAGCACACGACCTGCAGCGTGATCATCCAGGAGGCGTCGCACGACCGGCTGTACGACGGTACCGAGTACCTCCTGCAGGACCTGGTCGACCGCCTGCAGACGCTCATCCCAACCTGCACGCACGAAGGCCAGTACCTGCATCCGGGCACGGCGCACATCCAGCACGCGGTGGACGATCTCGGAGAGGAGGCGGTCTGGAGCCTGAACACGGACGCGCACCTGCGGTCCAGCCTGGTCGGCCGATCGGAGACGATCCCGATCGTCGACGGGCGGTTGGAGCTCGGCGAGTTCGGGCGGGTCTACTTTGCCGACTTCGACGGGGTCCGCGAGCGCGACCGGAGCGTGCACTTCACGGTGATGGGCGAGTAGCCGGCGCCGCCGCTCGCCGGGGGCGCTCGCTCGCGGCCCAGCGAGGGAGCGCGCGCCATATCAGTCCCTCCTGTAGCCTCGCGATGACACGCGTTTCGATCTGCCTGGAGGGGGGAGCATGCCGAAGATCACGCCAAGCCTGTGGTTCGACGGGCGGGCCGAGGAAGCCGCGGCGTTCTACGCGTCGATCTTCCCGGACAGCCGGATCGACGCCGTCTCCCGGTCGCCGTCCGACAATCCCAGCACGAAGGCGGGTGATGTGCTCCTCGTCACGTTCACCGTTGCCGGGCAGTCGTTCGTCGCCATCAACGGCGGACCCCAGTTCCCGTTCACGGAAGCGGTCTCGTTCGCGATCGACTGCGCGGACCAGGCCGAGGTCGACCGTTACTGGGACGCGCTCGTCGAGGGCGGCGGGGAGCCCGGCCGGTGCGGCTGGCTGAAGGACCGGTTCGGCCTGTCCTGGCAGGTCGTTCCCCGCGAGATGGGTGCCTACCTCGGCGGGCCGGACGCGGCGGGTGCCGCCCGGGCGATGGAGACGATGCTCCGGATGGAGAAGCTCGACGTCGCGAAGCTCCGGGAGGCGTACGAAGGCCGCGCGTGAATGCATGGC
>JARLHH010000175.1 GCA_031292335.1 Candidatus Limnocylindrales bacterium
CGGCGGCCGCGTCGGCGCTCGCGCGCTCGCTTCGCGGGCCGGCCTGCGTCATCGTCAAGCACACGAACCCGTGCGGCGCCGCCGAGCGGGGCAGCCTGGACGCAGCCTGGGACGACGCCCTGGCCGGCGACCCGGTCAGCGCGTTCGGGGGCGTCGTTGGGCTGACCGGGGAGGTGAACCGTGAGGTGGCCGGCCGGCTGGCCGGGATATTCCTGGAGATTGTCGTCGCGCCCGGGTTCGACGCCGAGGCGCGGGCCGTGCTGGCCGGGCGCCCGAACCTGCGGCTCGTGGTCGACCGGCGGCTCGGGGCAGCCGACGGCCCTGCCCGCCCCGACGCGCGAGGGGCGATCCGCTCAGCCGGGGGAGCGATCCTCGTGTCGGCGCCCGACACGGTCCCCGACGACCCGGCCGGCTGGGCCTGCGTCACCCGTCGCGCCCCGGCCGACCGCGAGCGGGCGGACATGGACCTTGCCTGGCGACTCGTGCGAGGCGCCATGAGCAACGCCATCGTCCTGGTCCGGGACGGGATGCTCATCGGCCTCGGCGCGGGCCAGACGAGCCGGGTGGACGCCGCCCGCCAGGCGGTCGAGAAGGCCCGCCTGATTCTCGGGCCGGCGCGGCTCGCCGGCGCCGCGTGCGCCTCGGACGCCTTCTTCCCCTTCCCGGACGCAGTCGAGGCGTGCCTGGCTGCCGGCGTCACCGCATTCGTCCAGCCCGGTGGGTCCGTCCGGGACGCGGAGGTCGCCGCGGCAGTGGACGCGGCCGGCGCGACGATGCTCGTCACGGGAGTTCGACACTTCCGGCACTGAGCGCGTCCACGGCGCCGGCAGGCTTGGCAGCAGCGGGCGCGATGCCGGCGGGCGCGGTGCGACGGCGAGGCACGGCTCGGCAGCGGCGGCGCGACAGCGAGGCACGGCTCGGTCGCCGGCCCTGCTACGATCGGCCGGCCATGCCCGACCGACCCGACCGCTTCTACGTCACCACCTCGATCGCGTACGCCAACAACCGGCCAGGTCTGCACACGCTTTACGAGGTGATCGGGGCGGACGCGCTGGCACGCTGGCACCGGATGTGCGGGATCCCGACCCGCTTCCTGACCGGGACGGACGAGCACAGCGTCAACATCGCGATGCGGGCCGCCGACGAGCATCGCTCACCGCGCGACTTCGTCGACGAGCAGGTCGGCCTCTTCCGGGCCGCCGAGGACGCCCTCCGCATCACCCCGGACCGCTTCATCCGGACCACGGACCCGGACCACGTGCGCGCCGCGCAGGAGATGGTCCGCCGGGCCCACGCCAACGGCGACATCTACCTGGGGACGTACGAGGGCTGGTACTGCCCCAACGAGGGGTTCCGGAACGTGACGGACGTCGTGGAGACGGCCTCGGGGACGATCTGCCCCAACCACCCCGACGTCCCGCTCCAGTGGCTGACGGAGCGGAACTGGTTCTTCCGGCTCTCCGCGTACCAGGAGCGCCTGGAACGCTGGTTCGCGGACAACCCCGAGTTTGCCCAGCCCGAGCACCGGCGCAACGAGATGCTCGGCTTCATCCGGGGCGGCCTCGAGGACTTCTCCATCAGCCGGCCCGGCGGGGGATGGGGGATCCCGTTCCCGATCCTTCCCGATGGACGGGACGCCCGGCAGGCGGACGGGACCTGGGATCCGGCCGCCGGCACGATCTACGTCTGGTACGACGCGCTGATCAACTACATCACGGGCGCGGGCTTCCCCGACGATCCGGCCGCCTTCGCGCGCTGGTGGCCGGCCGATCTCCACGTGATCGGCAAGGACATCGCCCGGTTCCACACGATCTTCTGGCCCGCCATGCTGTGGTCCGCGGGCCTCGAGGCACCGCGGAAGGTGTGGATCCACGGCTGGCTGCTCGCCCAGGGCGAGCGGATGAGCAAGAGCCGCGGCAACTTCCTGGACCCGATCGACTTCGTGGCGGCATTCGGGAGCGACGGCGCCCGCTACGTCGCCCTTCGCGAGGCAGCCTTCGACCGCGACAGCGACGTCTCCTGGGACGCCTTCACGCGGCGCTACAACGCCGACCTGGCCAACGACTTCGGCAACTTCGTGAACCGGACCGTCTCCATGGCGGGCCGCTACCTGGGCGGCGTCCGGCCGGATCCAGGCGCGACCGAACAGTCGACCCTCGGGACGGCCTGGCCCGCTGCCCGCGAGGCGTTCGCTGCGAAGCTCGAAGGCTGCCTCCTCCACGAAGCCCTGGCGGCGCTCTGGGAGTTCGTGGGCGCCGGCAACCGGTTCGTGGAGACGGAGCAGCCGTGGACGATCGCGCGGGCGGTCAAGGCCGGCGAGGAGGGCGCTGCCGACCGGCTGCGCTTCGTGCTGGGCGACCTCGTGGAGGCGTGCCGGCTCGTCGCCCTCGCCGTCGCGCCGGTGATGCCGGACCTGGCGCCGCGGGTGATGGCGCAGCTCGGCTACCCGTATCCGTATGCCGCCGACGGGAACGGCGGGCCGTCGCTCCTCGACGAGCTGGCCTGGGGCGCCCACGCCGGCGAGGCCGGATCGATGGGCGCAGCGATCCCGCTCTTCCCCCGCCTCGAGATCGAGGCCGCGGAAACGGCCACGGGTGCAAGCGTGGAGGTGCAGGAATGACCGATCGGTCCTTCGAGGGGAGGAACACGCGGGCGTCCGATGCGCTTCGCAGCCTGGTTGAGACGCTGTCGGCCGACGATCTCGCCACGGACCTTGGCGGCAACTGGACCGTCGCGACCTGCCTCGCCCACCTCGCGTTCTGGGATCGCTGGCAGATCGCGCGATGGCGCGCCGCGGCCGCCGCGGGGCTGGTTCTCCCGACCGACGTCTCGGACAACGTCCCGGACCTGGTCAACGCGACCCTCGAGGCGACGTGGCGCGCGCTCCCCGGTGCAACGGCCGCGGCGCTCGCGCTGCAGGCCGCGTCCGAGTTCGACGCGCTTGCGGTCGAGCTGCCCGACACGTCGGTCGATGCCGCGCCCGCCGCCGGGCGGGTCCGGCTGCTCGACCGTTCGATCCACCGCCTGGAGCACGTGGCCCAGATTCGCGGCTGCCTCGGCCGCACGGACCGTTGAGCGGCCCTGGCACGTCCCCGCAGGCTCGAGGTCGCCGACAGCGTGCGCCTCGTCGATAGCCACTGCCACCTGAACGCCGAGCAGTTCGCGGGCGACGCAGACGAGGTCATGGCGGCCGCCGAGCTTGCCGGCGTGGAGCGGATCCTCGTCCCCGGCTGGGACGCGGCGTCATCGGCCGCCGCGCTCGCGCTCGTCGGCCGCTTCCCCCGCCTTGCGGGCGCCGCCGTCGGGATCCACCCGCATGCGGCCGACGAGACCGACTCCGACGCGTGGGCGCAGGTCGTCGCGCTGGCCGCCGACCCGCTGGTCGTTGCCATCGGCGAGACCGGGCTCGATTTCGACCGGATGTGGTCGCCTCGTGACGCCCAGCTCGCGAACCTGGGTCGGAACCTGGAGCTTGCGCTGGCGACGGGCAAGCCGGCGATCCTCCACTGTCGCTCGAAGCCCGGCGAACGGGACGCCCAGGACGCCCTCATCGAGGAGCTGCGAACGGCCGGGTTCGGTGGGGCTGCCGGGCGCGCCGCGTTCGGGTCGCGCCCACCGGCGATCCTCCACTCGGTCTCGGGGCCGGTCGACTACGTGGAGGCGGCGCTGGAGATGGGCTGCGCGGTGAGCGTCTCGGGGCTGGCATTTCGCCGCGGCGAGGAGGCAACCGCCGAGAGCGTGCGCCGGGTGCCGGCCGAACGGCTGCTCGTGGAGACGGACGCGCCCTATCTCTCGCCGCCGGGCGCCCCGCGTCGGCGCAACGAGCCACGCTACGTGGAGACGACCGCCCGCTGGGTTGCCGAGCAGCGCGAGGAGGACGTCGACGCCCTGGGCGACACGCTCGTGGCGGCCTACGACGCGACGTTCCCGCGCGTCCCCGGCCGGGTCATCCCCGGCTGATCAGGCCAGGCTTCGCCAGCGGAGCGTCATGGACGCGATGAGCGGCCGCCCCGGCTCCACGAGCGCGCAATCGCCCGTGTTGAGTCCGTTCGGCGGACCGGTCTGCGGCTCCACGCAGACGCCGTCGGGGTTCTCCGTGTAGACGACCCAGTAGGCCGCGTCGCTCTCGATGGCGATCTCCAGGGTGCCGGGCCAGCGCACCAGGGGCGGCGACGTCACGTCGACGAAGCAGTCGTCCCACGGACCCGGTGGAACCGGTCCGACTGCCCCGGTCGGGAGGCCGTCCTCGCCGCGCAGCAGCATCCCGCCGGCGCGCAGGACAAGCTCCACCGGACCGCTCTCGGCGCCGGCAGGCCCGTCGAGCGTGCGTCGGAACCACGGGTGCCAGCCGACGATGGCAGGGAAGGGCCGTGCGTCGGCGTGGACCTCCAGCCTGAGGGTCAGCGAATCCGCGGTCAGCGTCACGCCGTGCACCGCGTGGCCACCGAACGGCCACGCCGCGCCGAGCGGCGCACGGAGCAGGGTGGCCGCCGTGGCGCCGACCGGCGCCAGCGTCTCCCAGGCAGCCTCGACCAGCGTCCCGTGAATGGCATGCGGCGGGAGCAGGTTTGTGGGCAGCGCATGCTCGGCCCCGTCCCAGTGCAGGAGGCCGTCCCGAAGCCGGCCGGCCCAGGGCACCATCGGGTAGGCACCCCAGGCGAGCGGCCCATGCCCGCGGGTTACCAGCACGTCCCAGCCTCCGATGCTGAGGGCGGCGATCCGCCCGCCCGCCCCGGGATCCACTGTTGCCTCGGCCGGGCCAGCCCGCAGGACCACGCGCGCAGAGGTGGCTTCCACGCACGGGAGCGTAGCGCGTACCGGTCGCCCGCGCGCGGCCTTCCGCGCCCCCGGCGTCTGCC
>JARLHH010000176.1 GCA_031292335.1 Candidatus Limnocylindrales bacterium
AGCCCGAACGCGACCAGGGCCACCGACCCGGCGAGGAGGCCCGCGACGATCGCCAGGATTCCCTCGAGCACGTTCCAGGCGATGGTCGCGAGCTCGAGCGCCAGGGCGCGGCGGCGCAGGTTCGACTCTCCCGGGCCGACCCGGCTCACCTCCGGCCCCGCTCCCCGGTCCGCGTCGTGTTCCGCTTCGGGCTGCCATGCCCGCGCGCCAGCCGGCCCGCCACGACCACCGTCCCGCCGCTCGTGAGGATCAGCAGGGCTGCGCCCACCATCCCGGCGCCGAGGCCCACCACGCCGGCCACCAGGCCCACGAGCGGGGGATAGGAGATCGACCCGACGACGCCGGTCGAGGTCACGATCCCGGCCACGGCGGCCGCGCGGTGCGGGAAGAGCGATCCCGCGACCGACATGATCATCGGGTAGACGGGTCCGAAGGCGAACCCGGCGGCGAGGAAGAGGCCGATCCGGAGTGGTCCCGAGGCGAACGCGACCGCGATGAGGATCGCGAGGCCGCCGGCGGTCGTGCACGAGGCGGTGAACCGGATCGGGTCGAACCGGTCCGCGATCCGGCTGGCCGTCACGCGGCCGGCGGCGATGCCGGCCCAGAAGAGGCTCAGCGCGAGCGTCGCGGCCGTCAGCGGCTCGTCGGCCAGGAACCCGACCAGCCAGCTCGAGACGCCCGACTCGGCGGCGACGTAGCAGGCGATCGCGATGCCGAGCGCCGCGAGCGCGAGCCGAAGGGCGTTCGGCGTACGCGCGTCGGGCTCTGTGGAGGAGGATGGAGCCGCGCTGGAGGACGGAACGGCGGGTCGAGGCCGCGGCGGGACGGCCCCCGCGCGCGAGAGCGGCTGGGCGAGCGCGAGTGCCGCCAGCCCCGTGGCTGCCGCGATGGGGCGCCACCCCGTCCCGAGGCTCACGAGCACGCCGATGGCGACCGGTGCCACGAGCGCGCCGACGCTGTAGAAGAGGTGCAGGAGGCTGAGCTTGCTTCCGCTCCCGGATGCCGCGAGGTCCATCACGATGCTGCTGCCCACCGAGACGATCGCACCGCAGCCGGCTCCCGTGAGGCCGGCCCCGACGACGAAGACGGGCCACGTTGGGGCAACGACTTCCAGCGCCATCCCCGTGGCGATCAGGAGTGCCGCAGCCGCGTTGACGACGCGCCGGCCGACCAGGCCGGAAGCCAGCCCGGACGAAAGCGCCCCGGCCGCGAAGAGGAGCGCGCTGACGAGGTAGACGAGCCCGAACTCGGCGTCCGACCGGGCGAAGTCGGCCTCCAGGCCCCGGATGAGGGAGGGCACGAACAGGCCCGTCCACCCGGCCAGGATGAACGCGGCGTAGGAGACGAGCATGATCGCGCGGGGCGGCGTGGCCGTGGCGGTCGTCGTCGGCGTGGTCGTCGCGGGCGACTGGGCGCCGACGCGCGCGGGCGACTCGAGCGGGCTCATCGCCACGGATCATCGCGCACGCCGGGAGCCGCCGTCGGCCGGTGCGCACGGCGGCCGCCAGGAGGTCAGCCGGGGCGAACCTCGAGGCCGAGCTGGGCAGCGAGGATCGGCGCGAGATCGACCAGCTGCTCGGAGCTGACGATCGCGCCCCGCAGGCTCTCGACGCCGACAAGCGAGCGCATCCGGGCGCCGCTCAGGTCGACCTTCGCCAGGGCCGCCCCGGCCACGTTGAGCTCGTCGATCGTGCAGTCGATGAACGCAACCGCGTGCAGCCTGGCGGACCGGACGTCCAGGCCGCCGATCTCGCAGCCCTCGAAGATGACGTCCTCGAGGTGGGCACCGGCAAGGTCGAGGAAGCCCAGCTTGCTCCCCCGCACGCGGACGCCGGTCCATGTCGCGCCCGTCAGCGCAGCCGCACCGAGGCGGCCTCCAGACAGGCGCGAGTCACGCCAGGTGGAGTCCGACATCTCGACGGTCGCCCCGTGGACGTCGGCCAGCAGGGATTCGATGATGCGGACGCGCCGCAGCGAGAGCCCGTCGAGGCGGCATCGCTGCAGGCGACAGGCGAGGAACCGGGCATCGCTGGCGTCCTGGCCCGCGAAGTCGCGGTCCACGAAGTCGATCGCTTCGTAGTCGCGGCGCTCCTCGAGCAGGTCGCCCTCGAAGGCGGTGAGGCGGGGCAGCTCGAACGGCCGCTCCGCTGCCGTCCTGTTGGGCTTCTCGCCGACCTTCCGCGCCAATCGAGCGTCTCCTCCTGCCGCGCCGTGTCGAGGGAGTATGCGGCAGTCCGG
>JARLHH010000022.1 GCA_031292335.1 Candidatus Limnocylindrales bacterium
CACCGGCACGGAGGTCTTCAAGGGCGAGATCTTCAGCGGGACCGGGGCCCGGACCTACGACGTGCCGGCCCTGCCGGCCGGCACGTACACCTTCGTCTGCTCCGTCCACCCGAACATGGTCGGCACCCTGACGGTCAAGTAACCACACGCGCCGGCGACTCGTCTCGACCAGCGGGTCGGGGCGGCGCCCTCCCGGCACCGGGACCATTCGCATGACCTCGCGCACGCACCCGCGGCTCCAGCCCGCCGCCCGCATCGCCGCCCTCGGTCTCCTTTCGGCTGTGCTCGCCGGCTGCGCGACCGGCGGCGTGGCCATCACGCCCGCCTCGTCGGTGATCCAGATCGGCTCGCCGCTCATCGGGGAGGCCGCCCCGGCGCTCGCCGGCACGACGCTCGACGGAGCGCCGTTCGACCTGGCGGCGCTTCGTGGGTCGCCCGTCCTGGTCAACTTCTGGGCGTCCTGGTGCGGGCCGTGCCGGGACGAGTTCCCCATCCTGGCCGCCGCGGAGACGCGCCACGCGGCGGAAGGGCTCAAGGTCGTGGGCGTGCTCTTCAAGGACGACGCGGCGCCGGCGCGGTCCTTCGTGGCGAGCGAGAAGGCCGACTGGCCGACCGTGACCGACCCGGACGGGACGCTGGCCCAGCCCTGGGACGTCCTCGCTCCGCCCCAGACCTACTTCATCGACCGGGCCGGGATCATCCGGGACGTCCAGATCGGCCAGGTCCGGGACGGGACGGAGCTCGATGGGATCCTCGCGGAGATCCTGAAGTGACCGCCGCCGGGGGTGCCGTCGCCGCCCCTCGCGAACCGTCCCCGGAGGCGAGCGGGAGCGCGCGCGACGGCCGGGACGTGCCGCTCGCGATCGACGTTCGTGGCCTGCGCAAGCGTTACGGCGCGCTGCAGGTGCTCGACAACCTCGACCTCGCGGTTCCCCGCGGCGAGCTCGTGGCGCTGCTGGGACCGAACGGCGCGGGCAAGACCACTACCGTGGAGATCCTGGAGGGCTATCGCGGCTGGGAAGCCGGCGACGTGCGCGTCCTGGGGATGCACCCGTCCCGGGACCGCGCCGCGCTCCACGCGCGGGTCGGCCTGATGCTCCAGAACGGCGGGATCACCCCGCAGGGCCGGCCGGGCGAGCTGGTCCGGCTCCACGCCCGCTTCTACGCCGACCCCGCCGATCCGGACGAGCTGCTGGACCTGCTGGGGCTCACCCACGCGGCGAACCGGCGCTACAAGCTCCTCTCGGGCGGCGAGAAGCAGCGGCTGTCGCTGGCGCTCGCCCTGGTCGGACGTCCCGAGCTGCTGCTCCTCGACGAGCCGACGGCCGGCATGGACCCCGCCGCGAAGGCCGCTGTGCGCGCGCTTCTCGGCGACCTGCGGTCCCTCGGCCGCACGATTCTCCTGACGACGCACGAGCTGGCCGACGTGGAACGCCTCGCGGACCGGGTCGTGGTGATTGACCGGGGCCGGGTCGTGGCGGCCGGGACGCCGTCGGAGCTCGTCGCCGGGTCTGGCCCGGTCCTGCGCTTCCGCCTGGCGAACGGTGACGGAACGGTCGCCGCGATCGACTCAAGCGAGCTCGGCACGCTGGGCCAGGCCCTGGGCGGCACCCTGGAACCGGACGGCGGACCCGGGCGCCACCGGCTCGCGGGGCGCGCTCCGGACCCGCGGGCGATCGCCTTCCTGGCCGACTGGTGCGCGCAGCGCGGCCTGCTCCTCGCGGAGCTGCAGACGTCCGGCGGCACGCTCGAGGAGCGCTTCCTGGAGCTGATCGCGGTGGCGCAGCCGGAAGCCGAACCGGAAGCCGGGATGGGGGCCGCGTCTGGCGCCGGCCGGGGCACCGGGAGCGACGCAGCATGAGCCGCGCGGTGACGCCCGATGCGCTGCGCGGCGGCGACGGCCGGCCGTCCTCGCCGCTGGCCCGGATCGCCTCCGCGCTCGAGATGGAGCTGCGCCTCACCGGCCGCCGCCTCGAGAACCTCTTCGTCACGCTCGTGCTGCCGGTCGTTCTGCTCCTCTTCTTCGGATCGGTGGACATCCTCCCGGCCGCGGCGACCGCAACGCCGGGCGCACGGCCGATCGACGCGGTCCTCCCCGCGATTCTTGCCACCGCGATCGTCGCCGCGGGCCTTGTCAACCTGGGCATCTCGACCGGCTTCGAGCGTTCCTATGGCGTCCTCAAGCGCCTGGGAGGATCGCCGCTCACGCGCGGCCAGCTCCTTGTCGCGAAGATCGCCACGATCGCGGTCGTGGAGGCGGTCCAGGCGGTCCTGCTGATCGGGCTGGCGATTGCCGTCTTCGGCTGGCGGCCCGCGGCGGGATGGGATCCGCTGGCCGTGGGCGCCGCCATCGCGCTCGGAACCGGCGCCTTCAGCGCGCTCGGCCTGCTGCTGGCAGGGACGCTCCGCGCCGAGGCGACGATGGCGCTGACCAACGCGCTCTTCCTGCTCGCGCTCCTGCTCGGAGGGCTCCTCGTACCGGCGCACCAGCTGCCGGGCGTGCTCGGCGCGTTCGCCTCCCTCCTCCCGTCCGCGGCGCTGGCCGACTCGCTCCGGATCGGCCTCGGCAGCAGCACCGGCGACGTCGTGGGGCCGCTCCTGCTCCTCGGCGCCTGGGCGGTCGGCGCGTCGGCCCTCACCGCGCGCACGTTCCGCTGGGAATAGGACGCTTCCGGGGCGCTCGCCCCTGCGCCCACCGCGACGCTGCGCGTTCGGCGGGCCTCGACCTGCCGCCGCCGCGCCTATCGCGTGCGGGGGAAGCCTAGGTCGACCGATGACGTGCCCGGGTCCGGCCAGCGCGACGTGACCACCTTCGCCCGCGTGTAGAACTGGATGCCTTCCGGGCCGTACATGTGGAGATCGCCGAACAGCGACGCCTTCCAGCCGCCGAAGCTGTAGTAGGCGACGGGAACCGGGATCGGCACGTTGATGCCGACCATCCCCGCGTTGACCTCGAACTGGAACCGCCGCCCGGCGCCTCCGTCGCGGGTGAAGATCGCGGCTCCGTTCCCGTACGGGTTCGCGTTGATGAGGCGGACCCCTTCCTCGTAGGTCCGAACCCGGATCACCGTGAGGACCGGCCCGAAGATCTCGTCGCGGTAGCAGTCCATGCCGGCGTCGACGTGGTCGATCAGGCTGGCGCCCAGGAAGAAGCCGACGCCGGCACGATGGAGCGGGTGCTCGCGCCCGTCCGCGACCAGGGTGGCGCCCTGCCGTGGCGCCGACTCCAGGTAGGAGGCAACCTTCTCCATGTGCTGGCGCGTAACGAGCGGACCCATCTGCGACGCGGGATCGGTGCCGGGGCCAACGGTGACCCGGGGCACCCGGGCGCGGATCGCCTCGATGAGCGGGTCCGCGACGTCGCCGACCGCGACGATCGTCGCGATCGCCATGCAACGCTCGCCCGCCGAGCCGTATCCGGCTGAGACCGCGGCGTCCGCGGCCATGTCGATGTCCGCGTCCGGCAGGACGAGCATGTGGTTCTTCGCCCCGCCCAGCGCCTGGACGCGCTTGCCGTTCCTCGTCGCTGTCTCGTAGATGTGGCGCGCGATCGGCGTGCTGCCGACGAAGCTGACCGCGGCGATGGCGGGGTGCTCCAGGAGCCGATCGACGGCCACCCGGTCGCCCTGGACCACGTTGAAGACGCCCGCCGGGACGCCCGCCTCCGCGAGCAGCTCGGCCATGAGCAGGGCCGCGGACGGATCCTTCTCCGAGGGCTTCAGGATGAACGTGTTGCCGCAGGCGAGGGCGTTGCCGAACATCCATATCGGGACCATGGCCGGGAAGTTGAACGGCGTGATCCCGGCGACCACGCCGAGCGGTTGACGGATCTGGTAGACGTCCACGCCGGTGGAGGCCTGCTCGGAGAAGCCGCCCTTCATCAGGGTGGGGATCCCGCAGGCGAACTCCAGGTTCTCCAGGCCGCGCGCGATCTCGCCGAGCGCATCCGAGGTGACCTTGCCGTGCTCGGCCGTCAGGTGCGCCGCGATCTCCGTCCGGTGCGCCTCCACGAGGTTGCGGATCCGGAAGAGGATCTCCGTGCGCTTCGAGAGCGAGGTGGCACGCCAGGCGGGGAAGGCGGCCGCAGCGGACGCGACCACCGCGTCGACCTCCTCGACCGACGCGAAGTCGACCGTCCGGGCGATCGCTCCGACGGCAGGGTCGTAGACAGGCCCGAAGCGCCCCGACCTGCCGGCCACGCGCGCCCCGCCGATCCAGTGGGGCACCCGTTCCAGGGCCGCGCCCGCCTCCGTGCGCGGCTCGCCAACCTGTGTCATCCGAAACCTCGATCCTGCCGGCCACCCCGGTCGGCACGGCGCCGACCCGCGGAAGAAGGGTGAGGATACCGCGCGATCGCCCGGCGGCCCGCGGCAGACGACCCGCGGCCGGGATGTTCACCCCCCCCCGGAATCACGAACCCCGGCGGGCGGGCCGGGGTTCGCTGGTGGATTCGACGTTGGTTGCGGGGATCAGATTCGAACTGATGACCTTCGGGTTATGAGCCCGACGAGCTGCCGCTGCTCCACCCCGCCCAAGTACTATACACATTCGAGGCGGGACGGTCAAAGAAATGTCCACGCATCCGGGCGTTCGATCCGATGCACGTCCGCTGCACAACCGTCATGGAGACCCGACCCGATGCCACCAGCCGGCTCGCCGGACGACCTCCTCGCCGCCGCGCTCGCGGCGCGGGCGCGGACCTACTCGCCGTACTCGGGCTACGCCGTCGGCGCGGCCCTGCGCGACGAGCACGGCCGGGTCCACGCTGCACCCAACGTCGAGAACGCCGCCTACCCCCAGGGTCAGTGCGCGGAGGCGTCCGCGATCGGCGTGCTGATCGGGGCGGGTGGTCGTCGAATCGTCGAGGCCCTCGTCGTCGCTGATGCAGCCGCCGGGCTCCCCACTCCGTGCGGCGCCTGCCGGCAGCGGCTCCGCGAGTTCATGCCGCTCGACGGGCTGGTCCACCTTGCCGGCCTGGGCGGGGTCATCCGCAGCGTGACGCTCGGCGAGCTTCTCCCGCTCAGCTTCGGGCCCGAGTTCCTGCTCAAGGAGACCCCGCGATGAGCCTGCCCTCCGCCGGAGTCCCCGGCGACCCTGCCGCGGTTGCGGCGCTGCTCCGGGAACGGGCGGGAGGACGCACCCCTCGGCTCGGCATCGTGCTGGGGTCGGGCCTCGGCGGGCTCGCCGACATCCTCCAGGAGGCAGTCTCCGTCCCGTACGCGGAGATCCCGGGCTTCCCGACATCGACCGTGGCGGGCCACGCCGGGCGGTTCCTGGTCGGCGAGCTGGAGGGGACCACCGTCGCCTGCATGCAGGGCCGGTTTCACCTCTACGAAGGGCTCGCGCCGGCGGTGATCCAGCTCCCGATCCGGACGTTCGCCGCGCTCGGCGTGGAGGCGCTCCTGCTGACGAACGCGGCCGGCTCCCTGCGGGCCGAGGCAGGACCGGGGAGCCTGATGCTGATCACGGACCACATCAACCTGATGGGATCGAACCCGCTCGTCGGGCCGAACGACGACGCCTGGGGCGAGCGGTTCACGGGCCTGGAGAACGCCTACGACCAGGCGCTCCGCAGCCGGCTTCTCGGACTCGCCGCGGGTCTGGGCATCCACCTCCACGAGGGCGTCTACTGCGCGCTCCTCGGCCCCGTCTTCGAGACGCCCGCGGAGATTCGCGCCTACCGCATCCTGGGCGCCGACGCGGTCGGCATGTCCACCGTGCCCGAGGTGATCGTCGCGCGCCATGCCGGGCTCCGGGTGGCCGCCATCAGCGCGATCACCAACCTCGCCGTGGGGATGAGCGAGGTGCCGGTCGACCACGCCCAGACGCTCCGCGGCGCGGCGATCGCGGCGGCCGACCTGACGCGCCTTGTCCGGGCGTTCGCGGGCTCGTTCGCCTCCGAGCCCGGGCCGGGAGCCTAGCCGCATGCTGCCCCAGGAGGTCATCCGGGCGAAGCGCGACGGCCGCGCGCTCACGGACCAGGAGATCGCGTTCTTCGTCGCCGGGATCACCGACGGCTCGATCAGCGAGGGGCAGGCGGCGGCCTTCGCGATGGCCGTCTTCTTCCGCGGGATGACCCGCGCGGAGGTGACCACCCTGACCCGCGGCATGCGCGATTCCGGGACGGTGCTCGACTGGTCCGACGCGGACCTGCCGGGGCCGGCGCTCGACAAGCACAGCACCGGCGGCGTGGGCGACAAGGTGTCGCTGATGCTGGCGCCGATCGTGGCGGCCTGCGGCGGCGCCGTCCCGATGATCTCGGGGCGGGGGCTGGGCCACTCCGGCGGCACGCTGGACAAGATGGACGCGATCGCCGGCTACACCACGGCGCCCGACAGCGCCACCTTCCGGCGGGTCGTCCGCGACGTCGGCTGCGCGATCATCGGCCAGACCTCCGACCTCGCGCCGGCAGACCGGCGCCTGTACGCGATCCGGGACGTCACGGCGACGGTCGAGAGCATCCCGCTCATCACCTCGTCGATCCTGTCGAAGAAGCTGGCGGCTGGTCTTCACGGGCTGGCCATGGACGTCAAGTTCGGCAGCGGGGCCTTCATGGCCACGGCCGAGGACGGGCGCGCCCTGGCCGAGAGCGTCGTGGCGGTGGCCGACGCGGCCGGGTGCCGGACGACGGCGCTCCTGACGGACATGAACCAGGTGCTCGGCCGCACGGCCGGCAACGCGGTCGAGGTCCGCGAGGCGATCGCCTACCTCGCCGGCGAGGGCGGGTTCGATGGGCCCGGCGGCCGCGAGCCCCGCCAGCACGAGGTGACGCTGGCGCTTTCGGCGGAGCTGCTCGTGACCGGTGGCCTGTTTTCCGACCCGACGGCCGCGCGGGCCGCCTGCGAGCGGGCGCTGGCGTCGGGGGAGGCGGCCGATCGCTTCGCCCGGATGGTCGTCGCGCTCGGCGGCCCTGCGGACCTCCTGGAACGCCCGGACGCCTGCCTGCCGTTGCCCGAGGTCACGCTCCCGGTCCTCCCGTCGCGGGCGGGGTTCATCGTTGCCGAGGACACGCGGGCCATCGGCCTCGCGATCGTCGGCATGGGCGGCGGGCGCATCCGCGCGGACCAGCGAATCGACCACGCCGTTGGCTTCACGCAGGTCGCGCCGATCGGCGCCGAGGTCGGTCCGGACCGGCCGCTCTGCCTCGTCCACGCCCGCTCGGCGTCCCAGGCCGAGGACGCCGCGGCGCAGGTCCGGGCGGCGGTCACGATCGGCGACGAGCCGCCGGCCGCGACTCCCGTGGTGCTGGAGCGCATCACCGGGTAGGCGCCGGGCGCGGTCCCGCGCCGTCTCGGCGGGTCTCGCGGGTTTCGCGAGCCCCGATCCTGTCGAAGCAGGGTGCGGCCCGGAGGCCGCGCCAGACCACAGGCACGACTCAGCGGGGCGCGCCGCCGTCCTTGAGGAAGAGAACCTCCGCGCCGATCGGGTGGAAACCGGCCGCGAGCACGGCGCGAAGGGAGGCGGCATTGCCCGGAGCCACCTGCGCGAAGACGCGCTCCCCGCGCGGGACGGCGAGCATCGACACCGCGGCGAGCATCCGGCCCAGGCCCCGGCCGCGGGCCGCCCCGGTGACCTCGAAGGCCGCTTCCCAGCGGCCGGCAAACCCGCGCCCGACGACCAGGAGGCCGCTGCCGTCGGCCGACTCCCAGGCGCGCACGTCCGTCCGGTAGCGAAGCGCACGGGAGAGGCGCGGGTGATCGACGTCCGGGGCGATCTCGCGGAGCTCGTCGGGGAACGGCGGGGCACTCGCACCGGCCCGGGCGGCCAGCACGACGTCCAGGGTGCCGGGCACCGCCCCCAAACGCTCGCCGAGCCAGGCCAGGAAGGGCGCGCCCATCGGGGCGGCGATGTCGTCGGGGTCCAGGCGCGCCATGACCTCGGCCGAATCGACGTCCGCCGCGACCACGTGGTGGCCCGTGAAGGCAAGGACGGCGTGGACGGGACCGTCCGGCGCCGGGATGACCTGCGTCACGCCATCGGCGGGCGGAAAGCGGCCGGCAGCGGCATCTTCGAGGAGCGCCCGCAGCGCGGTCGCGATCAACGGCGGCGCCGTGGGCGGGCCGGCCGCGCGGCGGCAGGCGTTGTCGCGCGCTTGGCCGCAGGCGTGTTCGGTCGCGCGGCGGCAGGCGCTTTCGGGCGCGCCCTCCCCACGCGGGCGGTGGCCGCAAGCGGCGCCTCCATCGTCCCGAGGACGACCATGGCCGGTCCCTCGTCGACCGCGTCGACGATGCCGACCACGACCGTCCGGATCGGAGCTCCGGGCGCGACCAGGACCTGGCGGGCGGAGTTCCCCTCGTCGAGAAGCAGCACGGTCTCACCTGCGCCCGCGCCCACGGAGTCGACCGCGATCACGTAGCCCCCGGCGGGCTTCCCGGCCGGGTCCAGGAGGTCGCACAGCAGGAGCGTCCGGCCATCGAAGGCAGGCACGTTGATCGTCGACACGACCGTCCCCACGACCCGGCCGATCTTCACGGCGTCGCCCCGTCAAGCGTGGCCACCGCGTCCACGATCCCCACGATGGCGTGATCGACCGGGACGAACGGGTCGGGCATGGCCTGGGCGGCCTCGCGCGCGGCGACGAAGTAGACCAGCTCGCCCGGGCCGGCCATGTGCACGGCATCCGCGGCGACGAGCTGGCCCCCGGCCGGCTGGAGCTGCCGGTCGAGCGGCTGGATCACCAGCAGCTTCACGCCCTCGAGACCCGGCGACTTCACGGTCGCGACCACGGTCCCGATCACGCGCGCCAGCTGCATGGCCGGCTACTTCCGGATCCGCGCGGCGAAGCGCGCGTCGGCGGCCAGGTTGCTGGCCATCTCGGCGTGCAGGAGCGGGATGACCCGCCAGGCGAGGCCGGCGGACCCGCCGATCCGCCCGGTGCCGATCTCCACGGCCGCCTCCACGTCGGCCACCGTCCCGTCGAACAGGAGGTAGCCCTTTCCGCCGAGGTCGTCGGCGAGGCGGATCTCGAGGAGCTGGACCCGGGCACCCTTGAGCCCGGCGTCGGCGGCTTCGAGGATCGCGGCCACGGTGCCGGTCTCGATGACCCCGAGCGCCTCACCCGAGGCAGCGCGACGCTCCCCGCGGATGGCGGCGACGAGGTCCTGGCGGACATTGGGGATGAGGACGACGTCGAGCACGGAGGAGCCGCCGACCGCGCGGCCCGCCTCGAGGGCCTCCTCGACGTCGGCGACCGCGCCGCCGACCAGGATGAGGTACTTGCCGGGGTGGACCGTGCCGGCCCGGATCACCTCGATCGGTGCCCGCTTGGCCATCGCGTCGCCGGCCTCGATGCCCGCGGCGATCGAGCCCAGCTCGAGGAGCGCCAGGGCGGGCTCGATCGCGGGCCGGGCCTCCCCCATCAGACGATCCGCAGCGCGCCGACGACGGTGATCCGCCGTTCGCGCGAGAAGGTCCGCGGCCTGGTCAGCCCATCGCCGGACGGGCTCGCGATGGAGAACGAGGTGAAGCCCTCACCACCCTCGCCGAGGCCTGCCAGGTTGGGCCCGTTCGTCACGAAGATGCTGCAGTTCATCGCCCGGGCCATCCTCGTGATCGTCTCGACATTCGTCGAGTGGATGGAGGCCGTGTGGCGGAAGCCGTGCTCCATCCGAACCGCCAGGTCGATCGCCTGGTCCACCGTCCCGACCCGGACCACCGGGAGAACCGGCATCATCTGTTCGGTCCAGGCCAGGCTGTGCTCGCGCGGGACGTCGGCCACGAGGAGGCGGGGAGCCGGCTCCGCCTGGACCCCGATCTCCGCGAGGATCTTCGCCGCGTCGCGGCCGATCCAGGCCGGGTTGATCACGCCCGGCTTGCCGGGCTGGCCAAGCTCCGTGAAGATGACGCGCTCCAGCCGGCGCAGCTCGTGCTCCTTGAGCAGGTACGCCCCGTGCTGGGTCATGGCCCGGAGCAGCCGGTCGGCGACCGAGTCCACGACCAGGACGACCTTCTCGTCGATGCAGACCAGGTTGTTGTCGAACGAGGCACCCCGGACGATGTCCCTGGCGGCCCGCTCGACGTCGGCGGTCTGGTCGACGACCGCGGGCGGGTTGCCGGGGCCGGCCGTGATCGCGCGCTTGTCCGTTCGCAGCGCCTCGCGCACGACCGCGGGACCTCCCGTCACGAGGAGGACGCGCACGCCGGGGTGGTTCATCAGCGCACGGGCGGTCTCGATCGTCGGCGTCGCCACCGCGGTCACGAGGTTCGGCGGCCCGCCCGCCCCGACGATCGCGCGGTTGATGAGGCGGATCGTCTCCGCGGAGCAGCGTCGCGCGCCGGGATGCGCGTTGAAGATGACGGCGTTGCCGGCCGAGACGATGCTGATCGTGTTGTTGATGATCGTCGAGGTCGGGTTGGTGACCGGCGTGATCGCCGCCACGACGCCGAACGGGGCGAACTCGGTGACCATCATCCCGGCGTCGCCCGTGACGGCCTGGACCTCGAGATCCTCGGGGCCCGGGGCCTTGGAAGCCACCAGCCGGTTCTTGACGATCTTGTCCTCGACCCGCCCGAGATGCGTCTCCTGGTGGGCCATGCGCGCCAGCTGCTCGGCGTGGTCGAGCATCGACCGGCGCACGGCCTCGATGATCACCTTCCGGCCGGCAAGCCCCTGCGCCCCGAAGACGCGGAAGGCCTCCCCGGCGGCCGCCACCGCCTCGTCGATCGTGGCGTGGATGCCGTCGCCCAGCTCCGCGGCCGCGGCGGCGGAGAGCTCCGCCTCCGCCCGCAGGCCGGCGCCGGGCCGCTCACCGCCGGCGGCCGCGACCCGCCGGCGCACCCGTTCGATGATGTCGGCGATCTCGGGTCCATCGAGCTCGTTCATGGCCTGTCCCGCTACTTGCGGTAGACCTCCCGGCCACCGATCTCCCACGTGTCCACGATCGCCATGATCACGGCGTCGCAGGGCCGGTCCCGGGTCGTCTCGGTCTGCCGGGCGGAGCTCCCGGTGGCGTACAGGACCACCTCGCCGACGCCCGCCCCCACCGTGTCGGCCGCCACGACGTACCCGCCTGCCTCGTGGTTCTCCGCATCCAGCTGGCGCACCACCAGCAGCGGCCAGCCTTCCATGAGCGGCTCCTTGCGGCTCGCCACCAGGGTCCCGGTCACGCGTCCGAGCAGCATCGTTCCACCACCTGCCTGGGGAGCGGCGCGCCGGCGTCGAGCCGGCGCGCCCGTCCCGCGTCCTAGCCCTGGCCGGACTCCGCCTTCGCCTCGTCGAGCCGCCCGAGCGGCAGCACGAGGTCCACGTTGACGTGCGGCCGGGCGATCACGTGGCTCGCGACGACCTCGCCGACCTTGGCGGCGTTCCGGACGCCGGCCTCGACCGCCGCCTTCACGGCCGCGACGTCGCCCCGCACGACCGCCGTCACGTAGCCGCCGCCCGTCTTCTCGTAGCTAACCAGCTCGACCTTGGCCGCCTTCACCATCGCGTCGGCGGCTTCGACCACCGCCGCGAACCCGCGAGCCTCGATCATCCCGAGCGCTTCTGCCATCGATCCGTTCTCCTTCCGTAACCCCGTCCGACTATGGTTTTGCTTCGCGTCCTTCGAGTCCCTCGATCGCCGCCAGCGCTGCCCGCCAGCCGACGTCGATGTCCCGTTCCTCGCCGCCCAGGTAGATGCGGCCCATCGAGCCGAAGGCCCGCACCTCCAGGATGTTGATGTGGGCCGCCTTCTCCGCCTCGTTGGCGGCCAGCGCGGCATAGGCGGCCGGCTCGAGCTCCAGCACGTACAGCGTCTGGCCAGGGATCAGCATCTGGCCGTGGCGTGTCCGGTTGATCAGCTGTGCCTGGTGGTCGTCGATCCTGCGGATGATCTGGCTGGACAGGACGCGCGGCTTGATCCGGTCCGTCTCCGCTACGCCCACCTCGGCGAGGATCGCGGCGCCCGCGGCCCGCACCTCCGCCTGCGACGGGGAGTGGATCTCCAGCATGCCGTAGTAGCGCTCGATGATCTGCATGCCGGGCTTGACGGACGTGGTCTTGAGGGCGATATCCGTCAGCCGGTTGATCTCGATGCCGGGCGAGACCTCGATCGAGAGCGAGGCGTCGCCGGCGAGGGGCAGGAAGCCCTGGGCGACCGTTCCCAGGAACGCCGCGTACTGCGCCTGGAGGCTGTCCAGGAAGACGTACGCCCGAAGGTCAATGTTGCCCATGCGCGCCCTTCTCTCCCGTGACGATCCTGACGCCGGCCGAGGCCCCGATGCGGGTCGCGCCGGCCGCGATCATGTCCTGCACGTCCTGGGCGGTGCGGATCCCGCCGGCCGCCTTGACGCCCATCTTCGGCCCGACCGCCTCGCGCATCAGCGCGACGTCGAAGACGGTCGCCCCGCCCGACGCATACCCGGTGGACGTCTTCACCATGTCCGCCTTCGCCTGCCTGGCGAGCTGGCAGGCGATCACCTTCTCCTCGTCGGTGAGGAGGGCCGCCTCGATGATCACCTTGTTCAGCGCGCCGGCCTCCCGGCAGGCATCCGAGACCCGCGCGATGTCCTCGCGGACCGCGTCGAACATCCCGCTCTTGAGGGCCCCGATGTTGATGACCATATCGATCTCGCCGGCCCCGTCGCGGATGGCCCGGCGCGCCTCGAGCGCCTTGACCTCGCTGGTCGCCGCCCCGAACGGGAAGCCGATGACCGAGGCCACCACGACATCCGTGCCCCGCAGGTTGTGCGCGGCGCGGCGGACCCAGGTGGGGTTGATGCAGACGGCGGCGAAGCGGTACTCCGCCGCCTCCGCGCAGAGTCGGTCGATGTCCGCGGCGGAGGCGTCCGGCCGCAGGAGCGTGTGGTCGATGTAGTGGGCGAGGTCGGCCGGGACGTCGGCGGCGCGCCCGTGATAGTCGACGCGCGATGCGCCGCCCGCCACCACGTCGCGGACCTTCGTCGCGCAGCGGGCCGCGCAGGCCCCGAGGCACGAGGCGCATGGGTCGCCGTCGGCCCCCTGGGCACCCGCCCCGGCCCCGCTCGCGAATGCCGCGAGCACCTGCCGGGTGATCGCCTCCACCAGGTCGTCGCGTTGACTGCTCGTCTCGGTCATCCTCTGGAGCCCTCACCCGGTTGCCGCATGTAGCGGCGCTCGACGTCCGTGATCTTCTCGACCCGCGCCGCGTGGCGGCCCGGTCCCCAGGCGGTCCCCAGCCAGGCCCGGACGATCTCGATGGCAAGGGCTTCGCCGATGAAGCCGGCGCCCAGCGTCAGGACGTTGGCATGGTTGTGCTCGCGGCTGTTGCGGGCCGAGGAGAGGTCGTGGCAGAGGGCGGCGCGGACGCCCGGGACCTTGTTGGCAACCATGCACGAGCCGATCCCCGCGCCGTCGACGATGACGCCCCAGCGACAGGCCCCGTCCGCCACCAGGCGGGCGACGGCGTGGGCGAAGTCGGGGTAGTCGACGGGCGCGCTGCCGTGCGTGCCGCAGTCCTGGACCGCGAAGCCGGACTCCGCGAGCATCTGGCCGATCCGGTCCTTGAGCGCCGCCCCGCCGTGGTCGGCGCCGATGGCGATCACGATGCGCTCCTGGGCGGCCGGGTTCGATGCCTGCGCCCCGCCGGTCGCGGGTGCGGCGGCAGGCGACGCCGTCGCGGCGGCAGGCGAGGCCGTCGCGCCGCCGGCGAGCGTGGCATCCACGATCCGGCGGACGACGGTGCGGACCGCCTCCTCCGACAGGGCAGCGACCGGGGACGCGGGATCGGCCGGCACGAGCGAGCGGGGTTCACGCATGGTCGAGAACCCAGGCGGCGGTGGCTTCGTCCGTGACCAGCACCGTGATGCACCCCGCCCGCAGTGCCGCCAGGGCGATCGGGCCCCGACCGGCACCGGCCGCGAGCCCGACCGTCAGCGCCTTCTCCCGGAGGTTCTCCAGCGGCAAACCGATCGTGCGGCGGTCCAGCGCGGGGAGGGCGATGCGGCCGTCACGCGAGAGGAACCTGCCCAGGACGTCTCCCACCGCACCGGCCTCGGCCAGCGCCGCGAGGTCCGCCTCGCCGAGGTAGCCCGAGGCGACGTGGACGCTTTCCGGTCCCATCAGGCCCATGCTGAAGATGGCCGTTCCGGCCTCGCGCGCCGCGGCCAGCGTCTCGCCCACCGACGGATCGTCCTCCAGCGCGTCGCGCAGCTCCGGCGAGCCGACGATCGCCGGTGCGGGCATGAGCCGGATGGCGGCCCCGCTCGTCGCCCCGAACCGCTCCACGATCTCGTGGGCACGCGTCGGGTACGCGGAGCGGGACGTGGCGCCGTTGAGCTGGACGATCTCCGTGGCAGCGGTCCAGCCCGGTCGCAGGTGCGCGGCGAGCTCGAGCATGGTGCGCCCCCAGGAGACGCCGATGGCCCCCGCCGGTCGCAGCGAGGCGAGATGCGCCGCGCCCGCCTCGGCCACGCGCTCGCGGGCGAGGAGCTCGTCATCCGGTGAGGAGCCCGTGGCGGGCACGTCCACGACGACGGCACCGCGCAGCCCGAAGCAACTCGCCAGCGCGTCCTCCAGCTCCACCAGGCGGGCCGCCGGATGGACGATCTCGATCCGGACGGCCGACTCGCGGAGGGCGCGGTCGAGGAGCCGGCCGACCTTGAAGCGGCTGACGCCCAGCCGCTCGCCCACCTGGTCCTGGGTCAGGTTCAGCCGGTAGTAGAGCTGGGCTGCGCGAAGCATGAGGCGCGTCTCGCCCGCCAGCGGCTCGCCGGAGCGCGCGGGCGCCTGCCCGGGCGGTGCAGCAGCGGTGGCGACCGAGATGCTCAAATGTGCAGCCGATTGCTCATGTGTTGTTCACGCTACGCCGACACCCCGTCCATGTCAAGCGGTCCGGCGCAGCAGGTTGCGAGGAGGGACGAGCCGGTCAGGTTGGAGCTGAGACCTCGTCGCCCGCGGCAGCAGTGGCCGGAAGGCGCAGCGCGTCCCGGCCGATCGCCAGCCCGACGGCGAGCGCGGCCAGGATCACGACCACGAACGTATAGAACGGGAGGTGCACGTCCCTGGCGAAGAGCGTCCCGGCAACCACCGCGGCCACCATCGTGCCGAGCGTGCCGGCCGCCCCGAAGACACCCTGCGCAGTGGCCGAGCGCCCGGCGGGCGTTCCGCGGGCAACGACCGCGTAGAGGGACGGACCGAGCAGCCCCTCCGCGAAGCCCTCGAAGATGACCACCGGGACGACGAGGTCCGGATTCGCAAGCGCCGGATACAGGGCCCCCGCGAGCGCAATCCCGAGCGTGCCCAGCACGATGAGCGGCACGGGGCCGTGCCGGTCCGACCAGCGCCCAGCGAACGGCGAGACGACCACGACGCCGAGGCCGAAGGCCGCGAACGTGAGCCCGATGAGGCCGATGTCGGCGCCCAGCGCGTTCATCCAGAGGCTCCAGATCACGTCGTAGGTTCCGACCGCGAAGTAGCTGCCCAGGTTGACGACGAGCGCTGCCACGAGGAGACGATTCCACAGGGAGGTGGGCCTGCCGGCGGCGGGATCCGGTGCGACATCCGGGGCGGGAACGTGGCGTGGCACTGGGCGGCGGAGGATGGTGAGGGCGAGCAGGACGGCGGCCCCCGCCACGGATGCCGTGCAGAAGACGAAGGGAAAGACGTAGCCGCCGCCGAGGGCCGCCCCGATCCCGCCGAACGCGGGACCCAGCAGGAGACCGCCCATCTGCGCCGCTCCGTAGAGCCCGAACGCCGCTCCGCGCCGGGCGGGAGGCGTGGCGTCCAGGATGTACGCGCGCGCGGCCGGATCGTA
The DNA here is from genome assembly GCA_031292335.1 of Candidatus Limnocylindrales bacterium. Classification (GTDB taxonomy): domain Bacteria; phylum Chloroflexota; class Limnocylindria; order Limnocylindrales; family CSP1-4; genus CTSoil-043. The sequence continues at coordinate 15,714 of JARLHH010000022.1, forward strand.
GGCCGCCGCCGCGAGGCCGGCCAGCCCCCGGGCAAGGAGGAACGCCGGGGCACCCGTCAGGACCAGCGGCATCGGCACGACGGCCGCCGTGGCCAGCATTCCGACGAACATCAGCAGGCGCTTGTCGCCGCGGTCGGCAAGCACACCGAAGAGCGGCTCGCCGAGCAGGCGGGTGGCCGGCCACGCGGCCACGATCCAGCCGAGCGTCGCGGGATCGATCCCCTTCTCGGTCAGGTAGAGCGGCAGCACGGGGAGCAGCGCCCCGAACCCCAGCCAGAGGATCGCCTCGGCGACCAGGACGGGCAGGATCGGGAGGGTCGGAGCAAGCCTCGCGCGGACACCAGCGGAACCGGAGATCGTCACGCCGGACATCGTACGGCCGGGCAGGCGCGGCGGAGCCGGGGCCGGGCGGGCGGGGCGGCGGCGTCGATGCCTATGCGCGACGCGGAGCCGGCGCACCCGTTGAGGCGCCGGCGGGCGTACCGGATCGGCGTGCGAGCACGCGCACGGCAACGAGGGCGGCGGCGCAGGCGCCTGCGATCAGCCCTGCGCCCGCCATCCCGACGCCGAGCCCGACGCCGTTCGAGATGAAGCCCATGAAGGGTGGGTAGACGATTGACCCGGCCACCGCGGCGGCCGTCAGGATCCCGCTCACCGCGTTCGACCGCGCCGGGTACAGCCCGCCCGCCGTGGCCATGATCATCGGGTAGACCGGCCCGCAGGCGAAGCCCGCGACCCCGAACAGGGCGATCGAGACCCCGCCCCACGGGACCACCACGGCCGCGACGATGGCCGCCCCGGCAGCCAGCCCGCAGGCCGTCGCGACCGCGATCGGCGCGAACCGGCCGGCGAACCGGCTGGCGACGAGCCTGCCGCCCGTCAGGCCTGCCCAGAAGAGGGAGAGGGCGACCGTTGCCACGCCGGCCGGTGCGTCCCCCAGGAAGCGGACCAGCCAGCTGGACACCCCGTTCTCGGAGGCGACGTAGCAGGCGATCGCCAGGGCCAGCAGGACCAGTGGGAGCGGCACGCGCGGGACCCCCAGGCCGCGCAGGGTCGGGGCTGCGCCGTCGACGCGGGGGGCGGCGACCTCGACGCGGGGGGCGCTGAGGTCGACGCGGGGGGCGCCGAGATCGCGCGTTGCCAGCCGGAGCGCGACCGCAACGACCAGGGCGCCGGTGATGGCAAACGGGAGGCGCCACGCAACGCCAATCTCCACGAGCGCACCGACCGCCAGCGGCGCCGCCAGCGCCCCCAGGCTGAAGCAGAGATGGAGCCGGTTCATCGCCCGGCCGCGATCCTCGTGAAAGCGATCGAGGAACAGGCCGTTGATCCCGACCTCGACCGACCCGGACCCCAGGCCGCCGATGCCGGCGCCGAGGACAAAGATCCCCCAGCTGGGCGCCAGGCACTCCACGCCCAGCCCCGCCCCCATGGCGAGCATCGCGGCCGGCAGGACGAGGCCCCGTCCGAGGCGCTCCATGAGGTACCCGCTGGCGAGCGACCCGGTCACGAACATGAGCGAGCTGACGAGGTAGAGGACGCCCACGCCGGCATCGGGCTGGGTGAAGTCGCGTTCGATCGCCGGGACGAGCGATGGGACCAGGAGCGCGCTCCAGCCGACCAGGATGAAGCTCGCGTACCCCAGGGCCGTCATGCCGCCCGAGCGGTTCCCGGACGCCGGGGCGGCGGTCATGCGGCGGCGGGGAGGCGAGCCCGCAGGGCCTCCCGCCAGGCCTCCAGGGCGACCGGCCACCAGGCGTCGACGCTCGCAGCGCTGCCGTACCAGGTGGAGCGACGGCTCGGGCCGTGGACGGCGTCGGCAAGCACGACCTGGCGCGAGCCCGGCAGCAGCGCAGCCGCGACCGGGACCAGCCCGTCGCCCTCGACCACCTCCAGGTCGGGCTGCGGGTGGACGTCCTCGTACAGGCGTCGGAGGAACCGCTCGCGGCCCTCCCCGGCATCGAGCCGGCCGACGAGGCACCGCGACGCGACGCTGACGTAGCCGGTCGTCGGCGCCCACGTCGCGCCTGAAACGTGGCGCTGGGCGAAGCGCGCGCCGGCCTCCCCGACCCGGCGGCCCCAGCGGCCGCCGTCAGAGGCGCCCGGGTTTGCGGCGTTCGGCGTTCCGAGGGTGACGAGCGCGCCGATCCGGCCGGCCGCGTGCATGGTCCGCCCCTCGAACGGAACGGGCGACGTGAGCAGTCGGCCGATTAAGCCGCCCGCGCTGTGGCCGACATAGAGCACCGGGGCTCCCCGGGACGCCGTCGATCCCGCCGATCGGGATCCAGCCACGAGCAGCGCCCGGCCCACGCGGGTTGTGATCGGACCCAGGCCACGCGCCGCGGCGAGGATCCAGTCCGGCGGGTAGACCGGTGCCACGACGACGTCGGCTGCCCCGCGGTCGCGCAGCACCGCAGCCAGGCCGTCGTACCAGCCCGGCATCGTCAGGAATCCTCCGGCGATGAGCACGACCGGAGCGAGCGACGCAGTCTCGACGTCGCGCCACGCCGGCGACACCGGGTGGGGCCGTGCGAAACCGAAGCCGGGCCTCTTCAGCAGGCGTGCCCGCAGGGCCGATCCATCGCTCATCGGCGGCCATCGTACCGGCCCGGCGGCGGCCGCGAGCGCCTCCGCCGGGACACGCGGATCCGCAGGATCGCTCGGGGTGGTGCCGCCGTCGTCCCCCCAGGCCCTCGTCCGACCCACCCGACGCGGTGGGATAATGCGGACGTTCAGCGGCGCAACCAGGGATCAATCGCGATGATCGGCAAGGGGAACCCAACGCTCGAATCCCGCCGCGCGCTCGTGCTCCACGACCGCCCGCTGGTGGTGGACCTCATCACCCTGACCCTGAACCACGGCGTCTTCGCCGTCCGGGCCGCGCGCACGCTCGCCGAGGCGAAGGCGATCCTGGCCGAGTGGTCGC